>CAYRWC010000206.1:0-5309 GCA_964427795.1 uncultured Oscillospiraceae bacterium
CATTTATGTTTTATTGACTTACGTTTTGCAATCATTTATAATCATTCGCAAGAGAAGATCGATGCATCCGAAAGATTAGGAGGAAACAGGATCATGGCGCGCACTTATCGTTTTGGAATTATCGGCTGCGGCCTGATGGGTCGTGAATTTGCCAGCGCCGCTGCCCGTTGGTGCCATTTTAAAACAGAGATCGCCCGGCCGGAAATCGTGGCCGTATGCGATGTCAATCCGGAAAACACGGTTTGGTTCAGCACGAATATCCCGACAGTCCGGTCGGTTTATTCGGATTATCGAGAATTGCTGGCACAGAAAGACATCGAAGCCGTTTATATCGCCGTGCCGCATATTTTACATGAAGAGCTTTTCACGGCGGCTATCCGGTCCGGCAAACATATCATGGGCGAGAAACCTTTTGGCATGGATCAAAAGCAAAATCGCGCCATTCTGGACGAACTGGCCCGACATCCGGATGTTTTTGCCCGCTGCTCCAGCGAATTTCCTTTTTTCCCGGCCATGCAGCTCCTGATCCGCTGGATCCGCGAGGAACGTTTCGGCCGGATTCTGGAAATCAAAGGCGGTTTCTGCCACAGCAGCGATATGGATGTCAACAAGCCGATCAATTGGAAACGCAAGGCGGCTGTCAACGGCGAATACGGCTGTCTGGGCGATCTGGGCATCCACGCCGAGCATATTCCCTTGCGGATGGGCTTTACGCCGAAAAATGTCTGCGCCAAACTGGGGAAATTTATAACCGAACGTCCGGACGGCAAAGGCGGCACGACCGCCTGCGACACCTGGGACAACGGCACAATGATCTGCGACACGGCCGACCATCAGGGCAATGCTTTTACGATGTACCTGGAAACCAAACGAATGGCGCCCGGTTGTACGGACAACTGGTACTTTGAAATATACGGCCTGAAAGCCTCGGCCAGATTTACCAGCGAAAATCCCAACATATTCAGCTATACGGTCGATTGGGGCAAAGAACAGGCCTGGGCCGACGTCAATGTCGGATATAAGCCGATGCTGCCGGTCATCACCGGCCCGATTTTCGAATTCGGCTTTACCGACGCGATTCTGCAGATGTGGGGCGCCTTCATGCTGGAACTGGACGGCAAATCGGTTGATTTCGGCTGCTTTACACCGGAGGAGACCCGTCTGTCCCATGCCTTGCAGACAGCGGCTCTGCGTTCCAATCTCTATAAAACGATCGAACCGGTCTGAGCGGCATACAGCCGCCGCCGAAGCGAATTTCAAGGAGGGTCTTATGTACGACAAAAACTGGGCCAAGGTTGATCTGAACAAACTGCCTGCCATCCACACGGAACTGCCGGGGCCGAAATCCCGCGAATACCATCAGCGCGCGGCCAAATACATGAAGGGCTATTCCAGTCAGGTTACGCTTTTTCCGGTTGCTTTTGAATCCGGCAAAGGCTGCACGCTGACCGATGTCGACGGCAACACCTTCATCGATTTTTCTTCAGGCATCTATGTGACCGGTCTGGGCCATTGCCATCCCAAGATCAGCGAAGCGGTGGCGAAGCACGCCAATCAGCTGATGAATTGCCATGATTTTACAACGCCGATTAAAATGCAGCTTCTGGAGAAACTGGCGGCGACCACCAACGGCGATCTCAACGGCATCCAGCTTTACGATTCCGGCACCACGGCGGTCGAAGCCGCCTTGCGCTGCGCCCGCGCCGCGTCCGGAAAGATCGAGTTTGTCTCCTTCTGGCGTGATTTCCATGGCAAGACGATGGGCGCGGTCAGCTGCGCCGGCGTTGACAAAACCCAGGGGCTGCGCGCTCCCGGTTTCTTCCTGGCGCCGCGGCCGAACTGTTATCGCTGTCCGTTTAAAATGAAACCGGATCAGTGCCAGTGCTATTGCGCGGACTATCTGGAAATGGCTATTAAAAACGAAACCTCCGGCCAGCTCGCCGGCATCGTGCTCGAACCGATTCAGGGCTGGGGCGGCTCGGTTGTGCCGCCGGATGCTTTCATGCCCCGCCTGCGTCAGCTGTGCGATAAACTCGGCTGTCTTCTGATCGCCGACGAAGTTCTGACCTGCATGGGCCGTACCGGCAAGATGTTTGCCATGGAGCACTGGGACGTCATCCCGGACATCACAACGCTGGGCAAGGGCTTCGGCAACGGCTTCCCTGTTACCGCGATGTGTGTCAGCGACCGTTATAAAGCAAGTATCGAAAAGATATCCGCCTCATCCAGCTACGGCGGCAACCCGATGGCTTGCGCAGCCGCTTTGGCTTCGATCGAAGTTATCGAAGAAGAACAGCTCTGCGAACGTTCGGCTCATTTGGGCGAGGTGGCCATGAAGCGCATGCGCGAGATGATGGGCCGGCACAAAATCCTTGGCGACGTCCGCGGCAAAGGCTGTCTGCTGGCTTTGGAGCTGGTCAAGGACCGCGAAACCAAAGAACCGTTCGAAGAAGCCGGCCACATGGTCTATCAGAAAGCTTTCGCCCGCGGCCTGGCCTGGGTTCCCGCCCACCACATCCTGCGTCTCTCGCCGCCGTTGATCATGGAAGACGACATGCTGCTCAAGGGCTTCGACATCATTGAAGATGCTTTAACAGAAACCGAGAAATATTACGGCATCAATTAACCGAACGCCTGTCCGCTAAAAACTGTCCAGGCTGATGATGCCTGAACGGGCAGAATCTGTCTTATGTACCGCAAAAAGGCCGGGAAAGCCTGCATTTCCCGGTTTTTTTGCGTCAGCCGGAATTTACGGGCGTTTACGGACGTTCTGTTGAGCGGCGGATAATCAAACGAGGCTCCAGCATAATGCCGGATGGCGGCCCGGCCGTTTCCCGGCCGGTTTGCTTCATCATAGCCAGCAGCATGTCGACAGCCTGCCGGCACATCAGGGCGATGTTCTGATCGACCGTCGTTATCGGAACCGTCGCGGCGCTGGAAAAAATCATATTGTCGTAACCGGCGACCGCCATCCGGCCGGGAACGTCGAAGCCCAGGCTGATTACCGCGTTTAAAGCACCTAAAGCCATTTCATCGTTGATTGTAATGATAACGTCAACCGGTAAATTTTGTTTCAATAGCAGACATGTCTGTTCAAAACCAGCCGCATAATCAAGCCGCCGGCAGGCGATCATATGCAAGTTGGCAGGCCCCCGCCCGTCCTTTGACTGCCGCCGCACAGCCGCCTCTAAACCGGCTTTGCGGATCTGCGTTGTAAAGGCTTCGGGACAGCCCGACAGAAAATACAGGTCGCGCCGGCCCTGATCGAGCAGATGCTCCGCCAGAACGCGGCTGCCCGCCTGCAAGTCGGCCATGACATAGGGCGCGTTCAGCTGCGGATAATAAGCCGTGATAAAAGCGTAAGGGATTTTAACCTTTGTCAGGTCCTGATAATAATCAACTTGCCGGACAGGCTGGTTTATCGGAGCCACAATCAGGCCTTCCACTTGTTGATCGATGAACTTGCCGATGATTTTCCGTTCCGTTTCCGGGTTGTCGTTGGAGATGGCCAACGTCAGCTGATAGCCGTTCCGTCCCGCCGCCTCGTCGATATGCCGGACGATTTTGCCGTAATACAGGCTCTCGATATCCGGCACAGCCAATCCGATCAGCCCGCTTTTCCGGCGCGCCAAACCCTGGGCCAGCCGATTAGGCGAATATCCCAGTTCCTTGGCAATCCGGATGATCCGTTCGCGGGTTTCCTGTTTTACGCAAGGATGACCATTTAAGGCCAGCGATACGGTTGCCGTCGATACCTGAGCGGCTCGGGCGACGTCATTGATCGTAATCAGCGCATTCACCTGACTTCTTAATAATGATTTACCCTATAAAAAATAGCATGCGGGCTTTACGCTGTCAACGAAAACCGGATTTTGCGGGCTTATTTTTATTGACAAAACCAATATGCTTCGATAATATGAAATTAAAGCGCTTTAATTCTTTTGTTTTGTTGTTTTTGGTCTTATTTAAACCAAGATATATTTTGTAAACAAATTTTCAAATAGGAGATGAGTGAATATGTCTCAGCAGCAGGAAAAACGAATTAATCAAAATTATCAAGCCGCGCAATCGATTTACGCCGAATTTGGCGTCGACACCGAAGCTGCGATCGACGCGTTCCGGCAAATACCGATCTCTCTGCATTGTTGGCAGGGCGATGATGTCCAGGGTTTTGAAGATGTCGGCGGCGCGGCCAGCCAGAATCTGGTCACCGGCCACTATCCCGGAGCTGCCAGAAACGGCGGCGAACTGCGCCGGGACATCGAGCAGGCTTTCTCTTGTTCGCCCTGCAAACACCGGGTCAATCTGCATAGCATGTATGCCGAGCCTGCCAAGCCGACGCCGCGCAATGAACTGACGGCCGATGATTTTTCCGGCTGGCTGGCCTGGGCGAAAGACCGGGAATATGGACTGGATTTCAACGCCTCGTTTTTTACCCACCCGATGATGGTCGACGGTTTCTCGCTGGCTTCCCGGCGCCGGGAGGTCCGCGATTATTGGATCAAGGCCGGCAAGAGCGCCCGGGCAATATCCGCTGCCTTCGGACGCGAACTGGGAACGCCTTGTGTCAATAACATCTGGATTCCCGACGGCTTGAAGGATATTCCGGCCAATCGCCGGTTGTATCGGGAGAATCTTCTGGATTCGCTGGATCAGATTTTTGCCGAGACCTACAGCCGCCAGGATGTCGTCGATGTCTTAGAAGGCAAACTGTTTGGCATCGGAATGGAGAGCTTTACCGTCGGATCGCATGAATTTTACCTGGCTTACGCCGCCCGGCACGGAGTTGGCGTTTGTCTGGACACCGGCCATTATCATCCGACCGAATCGGTTGTCGACAAGCTGTCGGCGATCGCTTTGCAGATCGACGACGTCCTCCTGCATGTCAGCCGCGGCATCCGCTGGGATAGCGATCATGTCCTGATTCAGGGCGACGAGTTGTCCAATTTGATGCTGGAACTGAAGCGGGGCAATTTCCTCAGCCAGGTTCGTATCGGTCTGGACTATTTCGACGCCAGCATTAATCGGGTTGCCGCCTGGATCATCGGCTTGCGGGCTGCCGGCAAGGCTCTGCTCTCGGCGTTGCTGGAACCCAGCCGTATGCTTGAAGAAGCCGAAGCGGCCGGCGATTTCACTTCCCGCCTCGCTTTGATGGAAGAATTTAAAAATCTGCCTGTCCAGGCCGTTTGGGATCAGGTTTGCCTGCGGCAGGATGCCGGCGTCGGCACTGATTGGCTGCAAAGTTTGAAACAATATGAGGCCGACGGGCAGCGTCGACGTGTTTAGCATCTGAGGTATATTATCTGGAA
>CAYRWC010000207.1:0-5309 GCA_964427795.1 uncultured Oscillospiraceae bacterium
GGCGGACAACGCCGGAAATGACCGGACCGCGCCAGATCACCGGAGCTTCCGGATTCTCCAGCATCAGATTGACCGACACCACTTGTATGCCGCTATGGGTTTGCGCCGGGAATATGCCGTCTTCCGATCCGGACAGCTGACCTTTCAGCCCGAAAGCCTTGGGGATCGACGGCCCGGTTATGTCGGCGTCAAGAATGCCTACCGTCAGGCCTTGACGAGCCAATCCGACAGCTAAAAGCGAGGTCACCAAAGATTTGCCAACGCCGCCTTTGCCGCTGCAGACGCCGATAACGCTGCGTACGCTGGCTAAAGTATGAGGTTCGAGAAAAGACGGTTTATCCGCCTGTTCCTGATTCTTATCCGCGTCATGACGACTCGGGCATTTCGCTTGTTCAGCCGATGAGCACTGAGAATGGCTGGGACATGATTCACAAGATGACAATCCGATCACTGCCTTTCAAATATTGACTTATATTCTATCATACCTGTTCCGAACCGGCTACCTGAAGCCGTTCATTATCTGCCGCACACTCGGCGCGGATGACCCAATATCCGGCAGACCGGGCAACAACCGATACTTGCGGGAATATGGCCTTCAACTTCTCTATAGCCGACGGCGCGCCTTGTTGTTTTCTGATGACAACATAAAGCCGGCCGGCCGGTTTCAGCCGCCGGGCAGACTCCTCAAAGAAACGGTACACAACCGTTTTTCCGGCTCTGATCGGCGGATTGGTCAGAATCAAGTCAAAATAACCTTCGACTGCCGTCAAAGCATCCGAATGAATAATTTCCAGGTACTTCGTCTGGTTCATCGCCGCATTATCCCGGGCCAGTCCGACCGCCCGTTCATTAATATCGCACATAACCACATCCAGCGCCGGAAACAGCCGCTTCATGATGATGCCAACGGCGCCGTAGCCGCAGCCTAAATCCAGCATGCGGCCTGTCCGGCAAGGTTTTTCATCCCAAACAGTCTCCAGCAGCAATTCGCTGCCATAATCCAGCCGATCGCGGGAAAAAACCGCGTGATCGGTTTTGAACTTGAAATCCTGTCCACCCAGACGGACCTGCAAGTATTTAACCTGATGCTCCGCTTCCGGATTGACATCAAAATAATGACTCATCTTAACTTCTCCATCCCAGAAATGCCGGTTTTGCCTTTTCCAATCCTAATAATAATGGCAAGCCGACTAAATACACAACCACTGCTTCCGATACGAAAATGGATAAAATCGATGCGGCAACCAAGCCCGGATTGACGGCTTGACCCGGAATTATGAAAGGCAGGTATGTCCCGACAATCAAGGCATTGATCCATACAGGCGGACTGATTATCCAGATTTTTTTCAAGATACCGCTTATCTTGCTACCAGCCGGCGGTTCAACCGGCTTTCGGATCCTCTTTCTCAGCTGCCAGGTCGTCCAGGCCGCGCCCAGCGTAGCCAGGCTGCCGCCCAGAACGTCGATGGGCCCCAGATTCTGGGGATTCAAAAGATTAGCCAGCAAGCAGCCCAGAAATAGTCCCGGCAAAGCCGCCGGTGTCAGGGCGGCAAGCACCGTCAAAGCTTCCGCCAACCGGAATTGGATAATGCCAAAGGCAAACTGGGCCATGGGCAGCGTGAGCACAACATAGGCTGCAGCGATAACCGCAGCACGCGTCATCATGTGAATTTTCCTGTTCATTGTTTCCTCCCAAGCCGGTGAAATACAGTCACCCGAAGATTCTCCGCCTGTCCTGCAAGTAAGCAAGGGGCAGAACTCCGTTTATTATACTGCAAATCCCGACATGAAAAAAGATAATGTCCAGACGGTTGTTTACTCCGCTTTAGCCTTTTTGTCATCCAATCTTTTATTTCGGGCATATAAACCCAAATCGACGGCTACCATAACAAAGTTAAGGATATAAAAGAAAAAAACATAGGTTAATTTACCGGCGACCAGCTTGGAAACCATACCGCAGACATAGCCAAACAGGATAAACAGGAGAAAAACAACACTTTTTCCTTTGGCTGTACGCGATGTATATGATTTAACAATAGACAGCGGCCAGGATATGCCAAAACTGATCACCATGATCGCTTCAAATAATTCCGACATTCAGTCATCACCTCGTTCAAAAAGAGTACCACAAAGCTGAAATGCCGGCAATGTACAGGAATCGCAGTTATACGCCTTCCGGAGCATGAAGCAGGAACAATCCGCCGAACGCGTGGATACAGCCGCCGTCGAGGTAGCGCTTTTTCAGCGCACGCATCAGCCGCGTGTCCTCGGGCAGATCCTCGAGCCGCTCGAACGGCTTGATGAACACGAACGAAAAGACTTCTTTTCCTGCGCTAAGAAGCGGGAAAGCAAGGTACGGTTTCTGGAAGTTGACAATGTTCGGCGCACCGCCGCATAATTCATCGATACGCTTATCCATCAGCCACGAAAAGCAGACAATTGCCTTCGGCTTGAACTCCGGGAAACAGCTTCTCAATACTTCCAGCGCTTCGGCATATGAATCGCCGCAAAAGCTGCCGCCAAGCTTCGCGCCGCGGGGAATGTGGATGCTCAGCACCGGATCGCCCGGCATAAGCGCCGTCTCCCATTCTGATTTCGGATAACGCTCCAATTTGCCGGAGCAAAAACCCATGGCATCACAGGGGAATCCGGTGTAATAGTCAGCGGATTCTGTGAACGCGGCATCATAAGAGCCGCTGTTATCCGTAAAGCCCGCCGAACCGAGTATCATCCCCTCGCGGTGCATACGGGTGTTAAACGGCAGCACAACAGTCCCGCCGCTCATTCTATTTTTCAGCGCCACGGCGCAGGACGGAAAATATCGGCGTTCAAAATTAAGCTCACCGAAGCGGATGATCGTCGCGTCGATATAATGCTGGAGCCAGCCGAAATAGGTTTGATCAAGCGCCGGACGGCCAAACCGCAATTCATAAATATTGACGCAAGCCTCGAATTCCCTGAATATTCCGTGGATATAACGCTCCGGCAGATGATGCGAACGCAGCATTGCGTCGGTTTTATCCATCAGCGGCAGCATTGCGAGCAGCGAAGCGAAGTCGAACGCCGGATCGGGTTCACCCTTCCAGGGTATAGCCACTTTATCGGCCGTCCTCAGGAAACGCTCGCGGTCGCTCATCGCGCGGCCGAGCAGATTCGCGTAACGCAGCAGCGGCTTGTTTTCACCGAGTGCGCGCGCGCCGGCCAACACAGGATCAAGCTGTATGTCAAACAAGCCATGGCGGGCGGCAACGCTTCGTATATACGTCTCATCGACAATCAACGTGCTGTCCAGCGAGCCGTCGGATACACCATCGTCGTATAGAGTCGGAAAATAATCAGGATAGGATTTAACAAATACCGCTTCCGCGCATTCGAAAAAACTGATTTGCATCGTATCGTCACCCCTCATTTGAATCATATCACATTATTCTATATCGTCTCACAGATATTATTTTCGGCTATTCCCGGACATTATTCCAGATATGCTATAATGAATTCAGTTTTTACAATCAGAAAAGATGAGTCAATACATTTACGGTCATTCAGAAAGGAATATTTCCATGAGCATGAATTATCAGATATTCTCAGACAGTGAATGGATTTATCCGGATCTTGTGATTACCGCAGCAAACAGCGCGAATCTTTATGCGGCGCGCAACAGCGATGTTTGTTTTCAAGTGCTCTGCGACAAAATGCTCGCAGGCGGCGAAACCGTGACTTATGAAGGAGCAGGCATTGAAAGCGAGCCGGTCGTCTACCAACTGCTTCCCGCGCATGTCGGCATGAACAGCGATGCAAAATTATTTACGACCGCGGATTATGAAAGCGTCAAGCACTTTGTAACCCGACGGGCTCCGTTCGATGTTTACGAGGTGACGCGACCTCTCGACAGTGGGGTGCTTGCAGCGGGACGCGCGGCATTTTACATCCGCCTCAATATTGCGTCCGACGCCGTGCCTGGACAGTATACCGGCAGCCTGACGATCAATATTGCCGGTGAACCGCTTACACTGCCCGTTTCGCTGGAAATTTATCAGACCGTCATACCGTCTTTGAGCGATTCTTCTTTCCACATGGTGAATTGGATTTACTATGATAAGCTCGCTGAACAGCATGATGTCGAATTATGGTCGGACAGATATCGCGAACTGCTCGGGAAATATTTTGAAAACCAACTTGATATGCGTAACGATTGTTTAATGATTCCGGCGGGCGTACCGGTGCGCGACGGAAATGGCAGAGTTGTGGATTTCGACTTTGCCAACGCGGAATATGTCGGCAATATGGCGCTTGATTACGGCTATAAGCACATTATGGGTGGTTTTATAGCACGTTTCCAGGAGTGGGACAATGACGAGCAGTTCCTGCTCTGGGATCGGGAAATCGGCGTAACGACCATCGAGGGTTATCGTCAGCTAAAGATATATTTTACCCGCGCGTGGGAATGCGTGGTAAAGAATGGTTGGCGCGACCGTTATATGCAGTGTCTGGTCGACGAGCCGCAGTTCCCGAACAGTCTGTCTTACCGCGCTCTGTCCTGCATCTGCCGCAAGCTGATGCCGGGCGTAAAGATCAACGATCCTGTGGAAACGACGGAAATCGCAGGCGCGTTGGAAGTCTGGGCTGTCAAGCAGGCGGTCTTCGAGAAACATATTGATAAATTTCGTCAGCTTCAGGACATGGGTGAAGAAATGTGGCTTTACACCTGTGGCTTCCCGGCCGGCGCAACGATGAACCGCATATTGGATTTGCCGCTGACGGTGAGCCGTCTGCCGATGTGGTTGTGCTATAAATATAATGCTCCGGGATTTTTGCACTGGGGCTATCATCTTCATAATCCGGAAACCTGGGGTGAGACCTGCTATCGCATCGGCGGCAACCGCATGTATCCGGCGGGTAATTCCTTTGTCGTCTATCCGGGCGACGGGCGGCCGTGGTACAGTGTGCGCGGCCATTCGCAGCGGACGGGCGCATACGATTACGAGCTGTTTAGCCAGCTCGGCCGGCGCGATCACAACAAAGCAATCGAGCTGATCGAGAAAGTCTGCCGCGGTTTCGACGATTATAATCCGTCGAGCGAATTATTTGATCAAGTGCGGCATGAGCTGCTGGAAATTTTAGGATAGATCATCAGCTGCACCTATTATCAAAAGCCATGTATCCGTCAATGATACATGGCTTTTTTATAAGACTCTTTTGTTTTTATATATGATAAAAGCCTCGACTTCGTTAAAAGTCAAGGCTTTACCATATGTGGCTCCTCAAGTAGGACTCGAACCTACGACCCTGCGGTTAACAGCCGCATGCTC
>CAYRWC010000208.1:0-5308 GCA_964427795.1 uncultured Oscillospiraceae bacterium
CGGAGAAAGTCGCCGATATGCAGCGCCCGGCAACCAGCAGGCGATCGGCTTTGTATGGAACCAGACAGCGATAAGGAATTTCAAAATAGTCTCCGGGTGGAATGGCTTGTTCCTCATAATGGAGACCATTGTCGCCATGAATGTCGATCGGATAAGCAGTTTGCGCTATGCCGTCGGCAAATTTCCTGCGAGCCAGATAATCGTCGGCCGAAAGCAAGTAAACGCCTTCGGCGCGTCGGGATTCGCGAATGCCGATCATCGGCGCGCTGGACAGAATCCAGCCGTCCTCAAATCCGGGGACCCTCTGCTGTAAAAAGCCGGCCAGGCGCCCGGTCATCTGCCGTCCTGTTATATAAGCCTGGCTGACCGACAATGCCGACAACGCATCCTGCATGCCGGGGATCTCCGGACAGTTAAAGGCCATGGCGCCCGGCATGCCGGGTATTGTAAAAGCTTGAAAGTAGCGTCCGTCGTCATAGGTGATCAAACCGGCGGCCAGACCGCGCCGGAAGATCGTTTCAAGCGGGTATAAATCGGGCCGGTCCCAGATAGACGCCGTTTCAACCAGCGGATATTCCAGGCCCCACGTTTGTCCCAGACCGCGCAGAAAATGCTGCAGGCGCGGCAGATCTATGCCGCCCATCGTAAACCGCAAGGAAACATTCTGATTGCGGCCGTTGTCTTCCCGGCCAATCTGGCAGGGGACTCCGGCCATCTCCGCCACCAGGGCGTCGCCGGTCGCGTCGATCACACAGCCGGCTTTGATCAAACCCAAGCCGGCCCGGGTCTGAACAACCAGTCCCGCCACCACCTGCCGGTCCTGAAGAACATCCACAATTGAAGCGTCAAATAAGGCTTTGCCGCCGTATGCCGACAGCAGCTGGTCCAGTACGAAGGGCAGCATGACCGGATTGAACCAGCCGTCGGAGCCGCTTGAATCAACCGCCACCCAGCCGTTTTGCAGCATCTGTTTCTTGATCAGCAGGCTTATGGATGACGGATCGGGATGACTCGGGATCTTGAGGGACATCATCGGCACGACCTGCGCCATGACGGCGCTGCCGCCCAGACAGCCATACCGCTCGACAACCAGGGTATCCGCTCCTTCACGGGCCGCGCTGATCGCGGCGACAGCGCCGGCGGTTCCGCCGCCGGCTACAACGACATCCGCATTCGCCAGAATAGGCAGGTCGTTGATGTTCCATAATTGCTTCATCGCTTCTACCTCCTGTCCGCCGATTGTCTGCCGACTGTCCGCCGTTTATGGCAGCTGCCGCAAAAACATCAGATCCGGCTGCGCCCGGTGTATCGGGTATGCAGCAGTTCATGCGCCGTCCGGCTGCCGGGTTTCTCCAGAAAATCCCGGTACAACCGAAGAATATCCGGGTTTTCATGTGATTTTCTGATCGGTTTGCCTTCATCCTCCCGATAAACCGCCGCCAATCGAAGGCTCCTGATTTCATCATTAACCGGCCGCGGCTGTCCGCCGCCGCTGATGCAACCGCCGGGACAACCCATGACTTCGATAAACACATACTCGCTACGGCCGGCGGCCAGTTCTTCCATCAAGACAGAAGCGCCGGCCAGCCCGCTGGTTACGGCTATTTTTAGCTCGGCGCCTTCCAGAAAAAACCATTCGGAACGAACGGATTGCAGGGTGAGAGACGCTGTCTTGATCTGGCTCAGTCCGACAATCGGACTGACATGCAGTTGATCGAAAGGCAGCGGCCGGCCGGTCACGACTTCATAAGCTGTCCGCAAGGCTGCTTCCATCACCCCGCCGGTTGCGCCGAATATATCGGCGGCACCGGTTGACAGGCCCATCGGCGAATCAAAAGGCTCATCCGGCAGATTCAAAAAATCGATGCCGGCTTCCCGGATCATCCGAGCCAGTTCCCGGGTCGTTAAAACAGCGTCGACATTGCGGTTTCCGTCATTTTCCAATTCCGGGCGGGTCACTTCATATTTCTTTGCCGTGCAGGGCATGACGGACACCATGAACAGGCGGGCCGGATCGAGGCCGGCTTGCGCCGCGTACCAGCTTTTAGCCAGCGCCCCCAGCATCATGTGCGGCGATTTGCAGCTGGAAAGATGCGGCAGCAGCGAACTATAGCGGTGTTCCATATATTTGATCCAACCCGGACTGCAGCTGGTGATCATCGGCAAAACCGGTTCCGGCAGGTGCTCCGGCAAGGGAAGCCCCGCCAGGTGTTCCCGGGTGGTCAGACCTTGGGCCAGAGCTCCGGCCGCCAGACGTGCCAACAGCTCATAACTTTCTTCCATAATGGTTAAATCGGCGGTGAAATTGGTATCGAAGACCGGTTTGAAACCCAGACGCCTCAGTGCGGCAGCCATTTTTCCAGTCACCAGCGTTCCCGGCGGCAAACCGAATTCCTCGCCCAGAGCGGCACGAACCGCCGGAGCCGTCTGTACGGCAACAACACGGTCCGGATCAGCCAAAACCCGCCAGACAGCCGCCGTCGAATCGGCTTCATGCAAAGCATTAACCGGGCATACAAGCGTACATTGGCCGCAGCCGGCGCATACCGCCGTACCGAGCCGCAAGCTGCCGCCGGGTCCGATCTCCGTGGCAAAGCCCCTGTTTTGGGCATTTAAAGCCCCGACGCCCTGAATTTCGTTGCATACGGTTACACAACGGCGGCATAAGACGCACTTGTTGTTGTCCCGGACAATCGCCGGGCTGGTCGTATCCACCAGGTTTTTCGACCGACTGCCGGCAAAGCGGGCGACATCGACCTGCAGGATTTCCCCCAGTCTGCGGAATTCGCAATTGCCGCTGCGATCGCAATGCCGGCAGTCGGCCGGATGATCCGACAACATCAGCTCATATAGGACTTTCCGGGCTTTGCGCACTCTCGGCGTATGGGTCAGGATAACCATGCCGGGGGATGCCGGGGTCATGCAGGCGGCCATCAGGCTTTTCGCCCCCTCGACTTCCACGACGCAGATCCGGCAGGCGCCGATCCGATGCACACCCTGAAGATAGCAAAGGGTCGGAATCATGATGTGATTTCTGGCGGCGACATCAAGAATGGATTCCCCTTCGCGGGCATCGAACAGCTGATTGTCTATATGAACCTGAAACATAGCTCCCCCTTACCGCCGGTCGCAGCGCAGGCAGCGCATCGCCTCGGCCATGGCGTTCAGCCGGTGGAATCCGGTAAAGACTTCATCGAAAGAACGGCATCGGTCTTGCGGCGCCAGACATTTCATGGTAAAGCGTTCATGTTCGGCCAGTTCCGGATCGTCAACCGGCTCCGGTATGGCGATCGGCTTGCCTTTATTTAAAACACCGTCGCCGCCAAGATACCGGTCGATCGAACCGGCGGCCTTTTTGCCGTCGGCGATGGCCGTTATCACAACATCGGCGCCGCGCACCACATCGCCGCCGGCAAAGACGCCTTCCAGCGTTGTTTTCTGTGTTTCGGCGTCGACGACAAACGTGCCCCAGGCCGTCATCTCAACCTCATCGGGACGTACGAACGGCAGATCCGAATATTGGCTGACCGCCGGAATGACCAAATCGACATCGAAGGTGACCAGCTCGCCGGGAATCTTCACCGGTTTGCGGCGGCCGTCGCGGTCGAAGCCCTGTAATTGCATTTTCTGGCAAACGATCTGTTCGACGGCGGTCTGCCCGTTCATCGATACCGGTTCCACCAGCTCGTGAATCCGGATGCCCTCTTCCAGAGCTTCCTGAATTTCCCGCCGGTCCGCCGGCATGTCTTCAAGACCGCGCCGATATAGGATGTGCACCTCATCCGCGCCCTTGCGCAGAGCGACCCGCGCGGCATCCATGGCGGTGCTGCCGCCGCCGATCACCGCGACGCGGCCATGCACCCGGATATCGCGGCCCAGATTGATATCCCGCAGGAAATCCAGGCCATGATAGACCCCGGGCAAATTTTCGCCGGCAATGTTGATTTTCCGCGAATGCTGCGTCCCGGTCGCAATATAGACGGCGTCATGGGCGGCCCGCAGATCGGCAAAGGACAGATCCCGCCCGATTTCCGTCTGCGTGTGGATCCGGATGCCGGTCTGGCAGATCGTTTCGATTTCATGCTCCAGAACAGCGCCGGGCAGCCGGTATTCCGGGATGCCGCAGGCCAGCATGCCCCCGGCTACCGCCTGCGTTTCATAGACATCCACGGTATAACCCAGGCGGCCGAGATAATAAGCGCAAGTCAGCCCCGAAGGCCCGGCGCCGATGACCGCCACCGATTTGTTCTTGGGCGGGAACAATATATCCGTCACCGGTTTGCCGTTTTTCATCGCCTCATCGGCGGCATACCGCTTCAAATCGGCTATCGCCAGCGGCTCATCCAATTGCGCCCGCCGGCAGCGGCTTTCGCAGGGATGCGTGCAAACGCGGCCGCAAACCGATGGGAACGGATTTTCCTGGCGAATCAGATTATAGGCGTCCACAGGCCGGCCCGCAGCGATCAAGGCGATGTAGCCCGGCACGTTGACGCCGGCCGGACAGGCGTTTTCGCAAGGAGAGAGGAAGAGTTCGGAACAGACACCGGCCCGGCAATAATGATGGCGGATATGTTCGTCATATTCGTCGCGGAAATATTTAATCGTGCTCAGGACCGGGTTCGGCGCCGTTTGCCCCAATCCGCACAAAGCCGTGTCCTTAACGGTTTCGCCGATTTCAACCAATCTTTCGACATCGCCTTCGACACCCTCGCCGCGGGTAATCCGCTCCAGGATCTCCAGCATGCGCCGGGTGCCGAGACGGCAGGCCGAACACTGGCCGCAGGATTCATCCTGGACAAAATCCATGAAGAAGCGGGCGACATCGACCATGCAGGTATCTTCATCCATGCAGATCAAGCCTCCCGAACCCATGATCGCGCCCAGTTCGACCAGCGATTCGTAATCGACCGGAGTATTGAGGTGAGCCCGGGTCAGGCAGCCGCCGGAAGGCCCTCCGGTCTGCGCCACCTTGAATTTCTTGCCGCGCGGCACGCCGCCGCCGATATCATAAAGGATTTCGCCGAGGGTCATTCCCATCGGCACCTCGACAATGCCGGTGTTCTTGATGTCGCCGGCCAGGGCAAACACTTTGGTCCCTTTGCTTTTTTCCGTGCCGATCGAAGCGAACCAGGCGCTGCCCCGGCGCAGGATCGACGGGACATTGCCGAAGGTTTCGACGTTATTGATCACGGTCGGACGGCCAAAAAGGCCGCTGTCCGAAGGAAAAGGCGGCTTTTGGCGCGGTTCGCCGCGCCGTCCCTCTATAGAATTCATCAGGGCGGTTTCCTCGCCGCAAACAAAAGCGCCG
>CAYRWC010000209.1:0-5290 GCA_964427795.1 uncultured Oscillospiraceae bacterium
AGGACACCTAAAGAACAAACAGGAATAAATGAATGACTTAAAGCATATGATATAATGACCCCCATAAATCGAGTAAATTGCTTTGCCAGATTTTAACAACGATCGATTACTTCTTCTATTTCCAATAAGTTGTTAAGATAGAATCAGATTGGATATTGACGTCATAAGCGTGGAGACGATGGAGGGAACAGGTATGAAAATAGGTGTCAGCATATGGAGCGTTCAAGAGGATTTTTATGCCAACAGGATTGACACGCTGAAATTTATCAATACCATGCGGCTCTGGCCGATCGACGGCATCGAACTGCTGGATTATTTTTTCAAGAGCGATACAGAAATTGAGCAGGCTATTCGTTTGCTTCAAGCAGAAAAAATAGCGGTTGCCGCATTTTCTATCGAGGTGGACTTTACCGCCGACGGTCCGGCAGAATTCAAGGCGCAGATTCAATATGTCAAGGACTCCATTGATTTGGCGAATCGTTTTGGCACAAAGCTGCTGCGGGTTTTGAACGGCAGCACCAAAGCCGGCTTGACACAGAGCCGCAGCGAAGCCTTTATTGAGGCCGGTCTGCGAAGCTGTCTCGACTACGCTGCAGCCAAAGGCGTAACGCTGGTTTTAGAGAATTCCGGCTATTTGCTGGGCACGTCGCAAAAACTCAAAAACATGATCTCGCTCATTCATTCGCCAAACCTGAAGGCTAACGCGGATATCATCAGTTTTTTGTTGCAGCGTGAGGATCCGGTTAAAGCCGTGAGCAATTTGCGAGATATGCTGGGATACGTTCATTTGAATGACATCCGACGGATAAAAAAGCCAAACGGAAAACTGATGATTACCGCTGAAGATAACACCTTGTATCAAGGCACCGCACTGGGCGAAGGCGAGGCCGATTTTCCGGCTATCATCCGCCAGCTGCGCGACATCGGTTACGATGGATATCTTTGCATTGAATATGAAGGCGTCGGCGCCGGCTTGGCCGAAACCAGAGCCAGCGTTGACTATATCAGGAGAATAGCCGAATTATAATGATTCACATTTAAGACAGCAAGAATTGAACACCCCTCAGCGAATCTTAACAAAGACAGGTTGTCATCAGGATGGTAGGATAACGGTAAACCAGTACTTCAATGGTGAAGTCTAAAATCCGTTATCAAACCAAATGATACAGCAGCATGAAGGGGTGATTTCTTGGACGGCAAGTCACAGAATTTGCTTTATTCCCGGGGTGTTCCGGCAGGCAAAACCGGCTGTAAGCGATTCTTTAAATTAATATGGCGCGATAAATTTTTATGGCTGCTTGTGCTGCCGGGGATTATTTACTATCTTATTTTTATTTATGCGCCAATGTTTGGCTTGGTCATATCATTTGAAAATTATTCGCCGCTGCGCGGTATTCTCGGCGGACCGTGGGTCGGATTCAAGTGGTTTAATCAGTTTTTCGGCAGTCCTTTCTTCGGCCGGCTGATGCGCAATACCATCCTGCTTAATGTCTTCAGTTTGCTTTGGAGTTTTCCGGCGCCGATCATTTTCGCTTTAATGATCAATGAGGTCCGTTGCAGGCCGTATAAAAAAATTGCGCAAACGATAAGCTATCTGCCGCACTTTATTTCCACGGTGGTCATTGTCGGCATATTGTCTAATCTGCTTAGTCCCAACGACGGCTTGATCAATTTGTTCATTAAAGCGATCGGCGGCGAATCCATCAATTTTCTCGGACAGCCGGAGTGGTTCCGGACGATCTATATCGTTTCCGGCATCTGGACGGATCTCGGCTGGAGCTGCATCATTTATCTGGCGGCGATTGCCGGCATTGATTCGTCGCTTTATGAAGCCGCCACGGTCGACGGCGCCAATAAATTCAAACAGATATTTCATATTACCATTCCCGGCATCATGCCGACCGTCATCATTTTGCTGATTATGAGTTTAGGCGGCATGTTCAGCGTCGGTTATGAAAAAATCATTTTACTTTATAACACGAACACCTATGAAACGGCGGACGTCATCAACACTTATGTTTATCGCCGCGGCGTCGTCAACGCGGAATACAGCTTCGGCACGGCAGCCGGCCTGTTCCAATCCGTCATCAACTTTGCTCTGGTCATAATCGTCAATAAAATCAGCAAAAAACTCAGTGAAGTCAGTCTTTGGTAGGAGGTTCCTGAATGAGCAGTCGGCTGTCCAAAGGCGAACGTGCCTTTTACCTGATTAATAATGCTTTGGTTTTCATCATCGTTTTATGTACACTATACCCTTTCATTTATATATTAAGCGCATCATTCAGCGATCCCTATGCCGTTGTTCGCGGCGAAGTGCTGTTCTTCCCGAAAGGATGGACGCTGGAAGCTTATCGGAATGTTTTTTCCACGAATGAGTTATGGTGGTCGTATGCCAATACCCTATGGTATGTCGTAGTCGGCACATTCTTTAATGTCGTCCTGACCTCGATGATGGCTTATCCGCTTTCCCGGCGCAATTTCTACGGCCGGACCGCTGTTAATTTATTCATCGCCGTCACTTTATTTTTTACAGCTCCGCTGGTCCCGACTTTTCTGGTCGTTAAGAGCATGGGTTTGATCGACAGCATGTGGGCTCTGGTTATTCCTACGGCCATCGATACGTTCTATGTCATCATCATGCGATCCTTTTTCTCGGAGCTGCCGGAGAGCCTGATCGAAGCCGCGAAAATCGACGGCTGCAACGATTTGCAAATTCTGGGGAAAATCGTCGTCCGCCTTTCGGGCCCCGTTATTGCCGTTATGGTGTTGTTCTATGCCGTTTTCCATTGGAATAGTTATTTCAGCGCCCTGCTTTATTTAAACGATGAAAAGAAATACCCTCTGCAAATGATCCTGCGAAAAATCCTGATCGGCTTGGACGCCAACAGCATGGCGGGCGGCGCTTATGACCGCAAGGATCTGGTTACGATGAGCGTCCGTTTCGCCACCATTATTGTTTCTACCGTACCGATTCTCTGCATCTACCCGTTCCTGCAAAAGTACTTTGTCAAGGGCATTATGGTCGGCGCCATAAAGGGTTGATGAATAAATCGTACGACAGAATAAACGACCTCGATTACCCAAGAAGTCATGATTCAAAGGAGGCAAATGATGAACATGAAAAAGGTAGGGGTTCTGGTACTCATTTTTGCACTTTGCTTAAGCCTGGCAGCTTGTGCGGGCAATCCGACAGCCGGTTCAACAACCGGGAATTCGACTGCCGCGCCCGCGGACACATCGGGCACAGCCGGCACGACGGCCGCTGTGACAAACGGCACGATCACCGCGGAGCCCCTGACACTGCAATTCTTGTGCTACAACTGGGGCGATATCGCTTATAGCAACGACATGCCGGTTTTCCAAGAATTGGAAAAACGAACCAACATTCATTTGGAATGGCAGCTTCTGCCGGCTGAAGATAACCTTACAAAACTGAACCTCATCATGTCGACATCCGATAAACTGCCGGATCTGATCAGTTATTCCGGTTTCGGCGATGAAAAGAAAAATTTTGACCGCTTCGCCTCTCAGGGTCTCTTAACGCCTCTGGACGATTTGATCGAGCAAAACGCGCCGAACATCAAGAATTTCCTCACCAATCCGCCTTATGAAATCCCCAATCTGAAAGCAGAATTGACTTCTTCCGACGGCAAGCTTTACAGCCTGCCCAACGTGACCCAGGTCAACACCGGCGAAATCTTCGCTATCCGCCAGGATTGGCTGGATAAACTGAATCTTAAAGCTCCCGAAACCACCGATGATCTTTACAATGTTTTAAAGGCTTTCAAAGATCAAAACGCCGACGGTTCCGGTGATACCATTCCTTTCACGCCGGATAGCGGACTTAAAGACCTGACCATCCTGATGAACGCTTTCGGATCGCACGAGGATCTCTATGTTGACGCTAAAGACGGCACCATTAAATACGGTCCGCTGGAAGCAGCTTATAAAGAAGGACTTGCTTATTGCAACAAATTGTATTACGAAGGGCTTATCGATAAGGATTATGTCAACGCCAACAATTCGGAAGCGTTCCGCGCCAAAATCGCCAAGAACCAAGCCGGCCTGATCTATGCCTGGCCGATGAGCGGTTTGGGTTATGGCAACACAACCGTATCCGCTCTCGATCCGTCATATAAATACGTATCCATGCTGCCGGTCAAAGGCCCCAACGGCGACCGCTATAAAGAACGCCCGCAGGCGATGGTCGCGCCGAGAACCGTTATCAGCTCAACCAATGAGCATAAAGTCGAAACCATCAAATATCTGGACTATCTCTTCTCCGAAGAGGGCAGCATCCTGATGAATTACGGCATTGAAGATAAAGACTATACGCTGGACAGCAGCGGCAAGCCGCAATTCACCGATTATATCCTGAAGAATCCGGACGGTAAGGATCCCGCGACCGTTCGCGGTGAAGAAGGTATGCAGATCGGTCTGCCCTTCGTCGCTACGCTGGCATGCGAATCTCAGGCCGCTACCGATGCCGCCATCAAAAACGCCTGGACAACTTATGTAGAAAGCGGCGTCCTCTATCCGGCCTTCCCGAATGTGCCTCTGGACGAAGCCGTTCTCAGCGACATCAGCGGCCTCATCACCGATATCCAGACCTATGTTCAGGAACAATCCAACGATTTTATCATGGGCGACCGTTCGCTTGATGAATTCGACGCTTTTGTCACCGCCGTTAAAGGCATGGGCATCGACAATGTTCTGGAAGCTTATAATACGGCTTACGCAAAATACAAGAGCTACAATAATTAACCTGCATAAAGTAAAATAGGATATGAACAGGACAGGCGCCCGGACCGAAAACCCGGACGCCTGTTTTTATTAAACGATTAATGCGGCTTTTTTTCCATCTCCTCAATGCTGAGGCTCTCGGTATGGGGAATATCATGCCAGACCGTATTGCGGTAAAAAAAGATGAAGATATTGATCATCGCCCAGGAAACCAGATAAACAGGAAAGGTCAGGACCGATTTCCAGGCGCCGGGCCAATTCTTTTTCTCGAGAATTAAAACCAGCCAGGCAAAAAGCGCGACGGATATGTAACCGCCCGCCATCGCGACGGCGAAGGTTAACGGAACGCCGGACCAGGCGCCGGCGATAGCGGCGTCGATAAAGATCAATAAAAACCAGCACAGACTGGTCACGCCGGTTATGGCCACGCCTAAACTGTAAAGCAGGGCGTCGAAGACCCGCGGTTTTCCGGCGCGAAAAGCCCGCAGCAGGCGCGGCGTACTGATCGTTAAAATCTGGAAGCTGCCCAGAGACCAACGGTAGCGTT
>CAYRWC010000210.1:0-5256 GCA_964427795.1 uncultured Oscillospiraceae bacterium
CGGGATATCTATCGGTTACCGTTTCCCGATACTGTTTAAATTCGTATAGCCGGTATCGGGATATCTATCGGTTACCGTTTCCCGATACTGTTTAAATTCGTAGAGCCGGTTCGATCTCGTTGTTCATCCCTTCATGCTTTGAAAATCAATCAAATTGATCCGACCTTCGCTTTCCGGAGCCGTCTGAACCAGCCGGACTTCTTGTACCGGATCATCAGGATAGGGATTTTCCGTCAAAAAAGTAAATTGGGTTGTGCCGTCCGGCATCAGCCGGGGCAGGGTTGTGGCGCTGACCTCGATCAGCAGGTTGTCGACCAGATAGATATCGAACGCCTCGTCCAGCCGGCGGTCCCAGAACCGGCTGAGATTGGTGATGTTAACGCCATAGACGATCGGAATTTCCAGCGTTCTGCCGCTTTCATACCGGATTTCATACCGGCCGATCGGCTGCAGGGTCATTGGCATGCTGGTGATATAAACCCATTCGCGGAGGATCGTCGTATTGTGGGTAATAGAAAAATGCGGCCGTTTCAGGAGACGGCGGTATTTATAAGTAAAGAGCTCTTCAAAGAAAACCGGCAGCAGCCCGGTATATTGTTCGTCGGCATAATCCTGATGCCAATACAGATAGGCGCCGAAGACGATATCCATGAGAATGGCGTCGCGCTGCAGGTTGAGTTCTTTTAAATGCGTCCAGCTGGATGTGGCCCCGCCGCGGACGCCGGCTTGAATCCTTTGCTGCCAGTGCGGAAATTTCTGCGGCGAGAAATTGCCGTAAGTGGTTTCGATACCGCGCTTGAGAAACTCCTGCTCCAATTCTTCCCGGAGTTCCCAATACCAGTGATGAGCCCAGACATCCCGGGGAATCTTGTCGATCGCCGGCCAGGTAGCTTTACGGATAGTTTCCCGAACGCCGTTGTCGCAAAAGTGGAATATTTCGGCGCCGCCAAAGTGCCGGCCGGTCTTGTCCACGACGTCGAGCAGCTTTTCCGGCCAGAACATGGTGCGGATGCCTTTTTCGGCCAGGTAGTCGTGGATCTTAATCAGATCGCCGGCATAAATATCGGCGGGATCGCGGTCGCGGCATAGATCGCAAACGCCGTAGCTGTAAAACTCATCGTGACCGATATGAATGGTATCGGGTTGAAAGACATCGATGACTTCATCCAGAACATCAAAAACCAAATCATAGACGCCGGGTCGGGATGGACAATAAGCGTCGGGAAAAGGATCACAGGACCGCTCGGCGAATTCGGGATGGGCGTTGAGCAGATAGTCGCTATGACTTAGCGTCGGCACTTCGGGGATAACTTGGAGCCCACGATCCCGGCAATAGGCAATCAATTCCCGGACGGTTTCCTGATTCAACCAGCGGCCGCCGCCGTTTTCAAAATGGATGGAATTCTTATCCCAGCGGAACATACCCTGGACTTCTGCCGCCCGCGCGGGATATCGGTCCATTTCCCGGCAATAGGCAATCCAGCTTTCGTTGATTTCCGGATGCTTTTTATATTCCATAGCGCCGCCGATCTCTATAATGACGCTGTTGTAGCGGTAATAAACCATCATGTCGATCAGCTGATGGAAAAAAGCGATGTCTTCGGCGGCGGGTAAATAAATTTTTACGCCGCGATACGGACAGACCGGCGTATTATAGATCAAACCCTCCGGAATCAGGCCTGCATGCGCTTCCGCCTGCTGCAGCAGCGTATAAGCTCCGTACAGAAGGCCGGCCGGGCTTTCAGAATAAACCGTGATTTGTCGCTTTTCAGCTAATACAACATAGGACTGAGGATCCTGGCTATAAACAGCCTGCAGATCGGCCGCCAACCGGCTTTTCACCGATTCAGGCACTGAAGCGATGAAAGAGAGCTGACGGTAAATCTCAGGATCGGCTGCTTTAGATCTATCGGACATGGGGATTTGGCTGATAATCGATTGTAAAACAGGATTTCCGGGTAAGTCCATTCCGGCAGCCAGAGCATGGGCCGGTCCAGACTTGGCATAAGTGTTCAATTGATTCATCATAGATATTATCCTCCAGATAAACCTGTTATATTCTTTTGATCGTTTCTTTTCAACAACACAAAAAAGAAAAGACCGACACATTATTGATCCGGTTGTATCGACAAGAAAGAGCCGGCTCTGCGCGTGCTGATTTGTGCGGTTTGTATCAATAATGTGCAGGTGCTGCAAACCCGGATGCGTGGTAGGGTAGACCTGTGCCGGCCGCCTGAACCATAAACCGGCAACACCTGAAGATGGAGTTTGTTTGGACATGCAAAGCCAAGTCAAATCTAGAAAACGAGGCCTTAGCCGCGACGGTAAAGAAAACCTGGAATTGTATCTGATCATGTTGCCGACGGCTATCTTGATTATTATCTTTATGTATATACCGCTCTATGGCGTAGTCATCGCCTTTCAGGACTATGTCCCCGGCGCGCCTTTTTTCGGAGCGGGAACGCAATGGGTCGGACTGAAACACTTTGAACAATTTATCAATTCTGTTTATTTTACGCGGATTGTCCGCAATACCATCGTGCTCAATTTGATGAATCTGGCTATGGGATTCTGGATTCCGATTGCTTTTGCCCTGTTATTAAATGAATTAAAAGATACGTTTTTTAAGAAATTTGTCCAGACCGCCAGCTATCTGCCCTACTTCATCTCGTCCGTGGTTGTCGCCGGCATGGTCTTGTCTTTCGTTTCTACCGATGGCATCATCAATCGCCTGATAACCCTTTGCGGAGGAACCTCGCAAGCCTGGAACACCAAGGCGTCGGCCTTTCCCTGGATCTATACCCTGACTTGCGTCTGGCAGTCCTATGGCTGGGGCAGCATTCTCTATCTGTCGACCATTTCATCCATTGATCCGGATCTCTATGAAGCGGCTAATCTGGACGGAGCCGGCCGGTTCAAGAAAATTTGGTATATAACGCTGCCGTTCATGCTGCCGCTCATCATCATCCAGCTGATCTTCGCTATCGGCGGCATCATGTCGGTCGGCAGCGAAATGATTTTACTCCTCTATAATCCTTCAACATACAGTACGGCTGATGTCATCGGCACTTATGTCTACCGGGACGGCTTATTGAAAGGCAATTTCAGTCCCGGAGCGGCTGCCGGCATCTTTATGTCGGTGATTAATCTGGCCTTGACCTTCGGCGCAAATTATATATCGCGCAAAACAACGGATTTTTCATTATGGTGAGGTATAAGCAATGACGAATTCAATGAGAAAAGCCGGGAAAAAGTTCGACATAGCTCAGCCGATCCTGATTCTGTTCTGTCTGGTCAGTTGTTTTATTACGATTTATCCCATGTATTATGTACTGATCATGTCCATATCCGATCCGGCTCAGGCAGCTAAGGGCACCGTCTATTTTTGGCCGAAAGGTCTGTATTTCGGCAGTTATGAAATGATTCTCCATGACGGGAAGCTGTGGCGCGCTTATGGGAATACGGTTTTTTACGCCGCGGCATCCACGCTGCTGATGCTTTTCAGCACGGTGATCATGGCTTATCCGCTGACCAGGCCTAATCTGCGGTACCGGAAAGCCGTCATCTTTTTTCTGCTGGTACCGATGTATTTCGGCGGCGGCCTGATCCCCTCCTTTCTCCTTGTCTATAAACTCGGCATGTACAACACCGTCTGGGCAATGATTCTCCCCAGCGTCAGTATCTGGAATATCATCCTGGCCCGCACCTTTTTCATGTCCATCCCCAATTCGGTCGCCGAATCGGCTTTTATGGATGGAGCCAATCATTTCCAGGTCCTGCGCAGCATCTATTTGCCGTTGTCCAAACCAGTTCTGGCTGTCATTTCCATTTACACCATCGTCGGCGTCTGGAACAGCTGGTTTAATGCCATGGTTTATCTGCCTAATGAGAATCTTCACCCGCTGCAGATGTACTTGCAGCGGATCCTCATCTCGCAGACCGTCGATCTGCGGAAGATCATGAGCATGGAAGAAATGCGGGATGCGGTAAAAAAAATGCTCTCCTCGCAGCAGCTCAAGTACACGATGATACTTTTTATTTCAGCGCCGATTATCATGGTTTATCCGTTGTTCCAGAAGCATTTCATTAAAGGCATTATGTTGGGGTCCCTGAAAGGTTAATCAAGAAAATCCAGGGAACAGGTTCTATATACCCGATACTTATTTATAATATACTGGAGGTAAAGACATGAAACACGGATCCATTTTCAAACCGACCGCACTGCTCCTGGCTATCCTGATAGCGTCCTTTTCGCTATTTGGCTGCAGCGGCGCCGGCGCGCAGACAACAGCGGCGCCGGCCACATCGGCTGCCACATCGGCAGTAACCGATTCTTCGTCCGGACAAACCACTGCCGGCGTGGTCAAGGAACATCATCTGACGATTCTGGGCAAAGACCGACGCTATGACTGCGCGCCTTTCTCCGACCGCGATCAATACCCGACATGGCAGGCTGTTGAAAAACTCCTGGCTGAAAACGGCATAACCTGCGAATTTGAGCTGGTGCCTAAAGAACAGTATCCAACCGCAATCCAGGCCCGTATGGCCGCCGCCAGCGACTTGCCGGATATCGTCAATCTGATTGACCTGGATGATCAGACCGTACTCGATATGGGCGCGCAAGGCTCGATCATCGATGTTAAAGCGGCGATCGATCAATATTCCAATGGCAATACCCTGGCCATGTGGGAAAAATACTGGCCCGACGCCACAAAACAGATAACGACACCGGACGGTAAAATATTCTGGTACCCTAGCTTTTCCAACCGCCAGCTCAACGGCAAGGCGACCGAAGGCACGGGCTTCGCGCTGCAATACCGCGGCGACTGGGCTAAAAATCTTGGCCTCTCGGCGCCGAAAACGATGGATGATCTCTATACGATGATGAAAGCGTTCCGCGATCAGGATGCCAATGGCAACGGAACAGCCGATGAGCTGGCGCTGGTCTCTGTCGACGGATTCCTTAATGGCATTGCCCAGTCCTTTGGCCTGGCGCCCAACTTATTTGATATTTCCAATAAGGCCGATAAAGCGGTAACGCCCTGGTACCAACCGGGTATTAAACCATACGTTGAGTTTATGAAAAAATGCGTGGCCGAAGGCCTGATCGACGCTTCGCTGATCGGCGCCACCGGTGAAGTCAGCGATCAGAAAATTACCGAGAATAAAGGCGGCCTGGTCTTTACCTACATTCAGCAGAACTGGCTGGAGCCGATGACCGGCCTGGACACGGCCGATTATGTGCCGGTCATGCCT
>CAYRWC010000211.1:0-5247 GCA_964427795.1 uncultured Oscillospiraceae bacterium
AGAAGGATGTTCCCATCAGCACCTTGTATGAAATAGCCGGATTTTTGGGCGTCGATCTGACCGATTTGCTGACCGGCAAATCGCCGAATCTGCAGCAATACTGTGTTGTCCGCGACGGCAAAGGCCCCGAGGTGGAGCGTTATCCGGGATATCGCTTCCAGAGCCTGGCTTTCGGTTTTGCCAATCGCCGCTTTGAACCTTTATTGGTTACGCTGGATCCGGAGAAAAACCAGCAGGTCGGCCTGGTTGTCCATACCGGACAAGAATTTAACCTGGTTCTGGCCGGCCGCATCCGAGTTATCATGGCGGGTCATGCCGTTGACCTGGGCTGCGGGGACAGCATTTATTTTGATCCGACCCTGCCGCACGCCCAATTGGCGCTGGACAATCAGCCGGCCCGATTCCTGACGGTCATCCTTCATGAACCCGCCGCATCCGAGAACTGCCGGTAAATCATACAGCGGCCAAACAGGCCATTGTCATAAACAGGTTAAGGAGTCAATATGCTTGATCGTTTTTTGCCTCGCGAGGCGTTTTCCTCTTATGAGGATTTCATGGCTAATTTTACCATTAATGTACCGGAACACTTCAATTTTGCCCGGGATGTCGTCGACGCCTGGGCCGCAACGGAACCCGGTAAATCTGCTTTAGTCTGGTGCAATGACGCCGGCGACGAAAGGCGGTTCAGTTTTCGGGATATTTCATTGATCAGTCAAAAAATGGCCGCGCTGCTTGCCCGGCAGGGCATCGGGCGGGGCGACGCCGTTCTTTTGCTTTTGAAGCGCCGCTGGCAATTCTGGGCACTGGCGCCGGCCTTGATGCGTCTGGGGGCGATCTTTATCCCCGCGACGATTCAATTGATGAAGAAAGACCTGGTCTACCGCTGTAATGCGGCTTCGGTCAAAGCCATCATCACGATTACCGAACCGGATATCACCGGGGCGATCGCCGAATCTCTGCCGGAATGCCCGACGGTGTCCTTTGTCGACTATATCCGGTCCGACGCGAAAGCCGAAGCTTCCGAGCCGCCTTTTACGCCGCCGCAAGGCTGGAACGATTTCAACCGGCTGCTGGCGGAGGTCGATGAGACGGCTGCGGCCACCTGCGCTGCCAACCGCGAACCGGCTGCCGGCGGAACGGATCCGATGCTCATCTATTTCACATCCGGCACGACCGGCATGCCCAAGATGGTGCTGCACGATTTCAATCACCCGCTGGGACACATCATCACGGCTCATTATTGGCAGCAGCTGAAGCCCGACGATCTGCACATCAGCGTCGCCGATACCGGCTGGGCCAAATGCGGCTGGGGCAAAATTTACGGCCAGTGGATCTGCGGCGCCGCCAATTTTGTCTACGATATGGACCGCTTCGATCCGGCCGGTTTATTGGAAAAAATATCGGCTTATCGGGTCACGACTTTCTGCGCGCCGCCGACGATCTACCGTTTCCTGATCCATGAAGATCTCGGCCGTTATGATCTGTCGTCGATCCGTCTGGCTCTGACGGCCGGCGAACCGCTCAATCCGGAAGTCTTCAACCGTTTCAAGCAGGCGACCGGCCTGGAAATCCACGAAGGTTTCGGTCAGAGCGAAGGCGTCGTCCTCTGCGCGAATTTCCCGTATTTCCCGCCGCGCCCGGGATCGATCGGCAAACCTTCGCCGCTTTATCAGCTGGACATTATCGACGATCAGGGCGAGTCCTGTCCGCCGGGCACCGAAGGCCGCGTGATTCTGCGCGGCCTCGACAAGCAGGTCCCGCCCGGATTGTTCCGCGGCTATTATCGCGACGAAGCGGCTACGGCGAAAGTCTGGCATGACGGCTATTACGAAACCGGCGACGTGGCCTGGCAGGATGAGGACGGCTTTTTCTGGTTTGTCGGCCGTTCGGATGATGTCATCAAATGTTCCGGCTACCGGATCGGACCGTTTGAGGTGGAAAGCGCGCTGCAAGCTCATCGCGCGGTTCTCGAGTGCGCGGTTACCGCGGTGCCCGATCCGATGCGCGGTCAGGTGGTTAAAGCGACAATTGTTCTGGCACGCGGCTATCAGCCTTCGCCGGAACTGATCCGCGAATTGCAAAATCATGTCAAACATACGACGGCGCCGTACAAGTATCCCCGGGTTATCGAATTTGTCGACGCCCTGCCGAAAACGATCAGCGGCAAAATCCGGCGAATCGAGATCCGCAGCCGCGATGAGGAAAAACAATAATTCCCGGCTGCTTTGTTCCGGATAAAACTGATTCCCGCCGGTCTGATGTCGAATAACCGGCGGGAATCATTGTATCGAGGGCCAGACAGGAATTGTAACCGGCGATTCAGGAAATCTGTATGCAGTAGATTTTTTGGGCATAAGTGGCAACAACGATTTTGTCGTTGTAGGCCGACGGCGATGCCTCGCAGTTCTGGCCGATGGACAGGGTATCGATATCCTTGCCGGTCTGCGGATCAAAAAGATGCATGATGCCGACGGAATCGCAGAAGATGCCGTATGAGCGGCCGCTTTTGCTTTGGATCGAAATGGGGGAACTCCAGCTGTAGGCACTGAGCGCTCTTTCCCAAATCAGATCGCCGCTCTCTTTATCCAATGCCAGCAGCTTGCCCGCGCTGGCACTGGTCGTCTTGCAGACATTGAAGATGATCCGGTCGGCAAAATCGCCCTGACCCAGGAGCGGGGTCGCCAGCAGGCCGCCGTTCAGGTTGGAATCATAGACGCAGGGGATGTCGTATTGCCAGACCAGTTCCCCAGTAAGCGCGTTCAGTTTGCGCAGCTGGCAGATATCGTTGGCCGTACCGGCCAATTTGCCCCGGTGGTCGATCGTGTTGCCCTGGTATAAGAAGACGCCGTGATCGGTTTCTTCCAAAACCATGGTCGCGTCGGAGTCGTCGCCGGCGTTAAAGACCCAGACCGGCTCCAGCGTATTGATATCCAGACAAACGACGGCGCCGTCGTTGTCGGAAAAATAAATCAAATTGCGATACGCTACAGACGAGCTCTCAACGCCATATTTATGATTGACGGGTGTTTCATAGCGCAATTTGGTGACAACCGGATCGATCGACACCGAGCCGGCCTGGGCGTCGTATTTTGTATTCAGCTTTACTTTGTAGAACAAGCCGTTTTCGCCCGGTTCCAGCAGCGTATCGCTCTTGCCGTCGATCAAGGCCGACGAGTCGAAAGCACCCCAGTTCTTGTGCGTGGCGACGGCGTCTTTGCCGGGGATGCCATATATCTCCTTGTTCTGGATCAAGTCGAAAATCCGGTATTTGAAAACGCCGATATGTCCATTAGTATCGTTGAGTCCTTGACCGGCATAAAACAAAGGATAGCCGCGCGGATCGACACAGCCGGTTCCTTTAAAAGAGAAGCCGACTTTAATCGGATCGCGGGTCGGCCGTCCGGTTTCCAGATCCAGGCAATAGATATTGCCGTCAAAAACCGGATAAAAAACCTCGACCAGATCCTTATCCTTCATCTCCTGGGATATGCCCATGACCTGACGTGTTTCTTCCGGCCAATGCACCAGAAGCGGCTGGCCGGTCCAGCCGGCGCCCGGCCAATAGCTGCCTGTGCCGCTGATGGCGCCGATGTCCTTGGTCCAGATGATGCTCAGCTTCTCGTCCCGGATGTCGGCGCTGCCCCAGGCCGGCGCGTTGCGGTATTGGTTGCCGCGAAAGGTCAGAACTCCCTCTATGCCGGTAAAAGTATCCGGCGAGCCGAAGGCGGTCAAAGAATCAGACGGAGCGGCAGAGAGCAGCTGGTTGGATCCGTTGTAAATCCGCCAATTGATCTTGCCGACATCCGGCAGCGTTTTGGTTTTTGAACCGTCGGATTGGCTGGTTCCGGCCGTATACCCCGGCAAATCGGTCAGGGCGATGGCCAGTTTGGCCGGATCTGTCATATCCGGCGTCGGCTCTGCCGTTGAAGACGGTTCGGTCGCCGGCGCAGCCGTTGGCGCCGGCAAGGACGATGTTTCCGAAACGCCGGATGTCTCGGCTGCCGTCGTGGACGGGGTGCCGGAAGTTGAGTTTTCCGACAGCGTCGGTTGTGTGGTATCCGGCCAGCCGGCCGAGCAGGCCGGAAGCAGTGCAAGCAGACCAATCAGTCCGACGCACGCCAGGCGGCGCAGCCTTTTTCGCTGTGAAGCAAGAGGATGCGAAGGATTTTGCGATCTCGCGCCGGACCAATCGTGCCAAGTAAGCATAGGTGGCCTCCTTAATGGGTGATTCAGATTTTCAGCAAACGGGCGATATTTTCGCCCATGATCTGATTTTTTTCTGTTTCATTTAGGTCAAGACTGTTTATAAAAGCGATTTCATTAGCCATATTGCCCCATGGCGAGTCCGAGCCGAACAAGATTCGGCCGACGCCGTGATGTTCGATGATTTTTTGAGCTTCCGGCAGAGGAATATGGCTGTGACAGAATGCTGTATCCAGATATATCGGTTTGTTGACCAGCCATTTCTGCACGGCTTGCCAGCAGAAACAGCCGCCCAGATGAGCGGCAACGACCGGCGCTCCGTCGAAAATCGGCAGGATTTTCGCCAACGCTTCCGGCGCGGCCTGTTCGGTATCGGCATATCCGATATCGTAGCCGGCGTGGAAGACGGTGATCAGGCCTAAAGCGGCAGCACGCCGGTACAAGGGGAACATCCGCGGCTCATCGACGGCAAAATGTTGAAAAAAAGGATGAAATTTAACCCCTTTCAAGCCGCCGGCAGCGATCCGGTCCAACTCATCCAGGGCATCCGGCGCGTCAGGATGAACGGAACCGAAACTGAATATGGTCGGGCTGTTGATTTTCGCGGCAAACTGGTTGACTGATTTTTGCTGCGACGGCGATGTGGCAATATTGAGCACGCAAGCTGCGTCGACGCCGCAGCGCTCCAATTCCTTTTTAATGCCTTCCATCGTCCCGTCGGTCCAGGCGGTCAACGCTCCCGAACTTCGGCTCAACTTGCCGAGAGCCGCCGCGGCGATCTTCGCGGGGAAACAATGAGTGTGGCAGTCGATAATCATGAATGCGTTCCTTCTTCCTTTTTTGTCCTTCAGTTTTTGGCGGTCATCCGGCCAGAGCCGCCACGGCGGCCTTCAACAGGCCGGCGGCGATCGGCGCTGCCGTTTTGCCGCCGGATCCGCCTTCCTCGACGACAACGGCGATCGCCAGAGGCATTTGATCGTCCGTAATATATCCGACGAAAAGCGCGTTGTTTTCCTGGCCGTCAACCTGAACCGTGCCTGTTTT
>CAYRWC010000212.1:0-5227 GCA_964427795.1 uncultured Oscillospiraceae bacterium
TAATTTTCTGATCAACCGGAATCTGGTTTTCAAGCAAAAGGGAGCCGCGGCTTCATCGGCCGCCCGCTATTACGCGCTGGCCGCGTCCGTCATGCTGGTCGGCTACCTGATGATCAAAGGACTGACCGGATCCGTCGGCCTCAATGTTTATCTGGCCAAGGTGATCAGCGACGTATCGCTGTATTTCGTCAGCTTTTATGTCCAGCGGGAATTCGTATATCAGGTCCGCGAGCAGTCCGGCACCTGATCAATCCGGCGTATCGCAGTCCGGCGTGTTATAATGAAACACGCGGCTTTCCATCAATCCGGCCGGGATAAGCGGCGGCGCGAAACGGTTGGCCAGGTCTTCAATAATGCCGGAGGATATGCGATATGGCAGAAAATCAGACAACCTGCGCTGTTCGGCAGGATTTAAGTTTTGACGTCCAATACTGTCCCCTTGTCAATTTTGCGATGCAGCAAAACCATGTGCCGATTATCCGGCGCCTGCTCATAAAAAACGAATCCCGGGAGGATCTGGGCAATCTGACGCTGACCATAACCAGCATGCCGGAATTTGTCCGCCCCTACACAAAACAGATCGCTTTGCTGCCGGCTCAGACGGATCTGGATATGGGTCTTGTCGATCTGCAGCTGCAGCCGGAATATCTGGCCGGCCTGACTGAACGGCTGGCCGGCGAAATCGTGATGTCCCTGGGTCTTGCCGGCGGATCTTCTCTGCTGAAAAAAACGATCCCTGTCGATGTGCTGGCTTTTGACGAATGGGGCGGCGGCGCTGTCTTGCCGGAGCTGTTGTGCTCTTTTGTCACGCCCAACCATCCGGCTATAACCGATATCCTTGGTCAGGCTGCCGCTTATTTAAATCAATGGACCAAAGACCCTTCGCTGGACGGCTATCAGCGAAAAGATCCCAATCGTGTCCGTCAGCAGGCCGCTGCGATATATAGCGCCCTGCAAGCCCGGCAGATTGTTTACTGTCTGCCGCCGGCCAGCTTCGAGCAGAACGGTCAGCGGATCCGTCTGGCCGATGTCCTGCTGGAAAAGAAAATGGGTACCTGCCTGGATCTGTCCCTGCTTTATGCCGCCTGCCTGGAAGCCGCCGGCTTGAATCCGGTGCTCAATATCATCAAGGATCATGCTTTTGCCGGCGTTTGGCTCACGGATGCCTGTTTCCCGGAGACAATTCAGGACGATGTGTCTTTGCTGGCTAAAAAAACCGCCGCCGGCATTCAGGATTTGCTCATGATTGAAACGACCGCGTTCGTCGCCGGCAAATCGGTTCCGTTCGATGACTCGGAAAAGATGGCGCTGCAGCATTTGCGTCATGAAGACGATTTTATCTTTCTGATCGATGTTCGCCGGGCCCGGGCGTCGGGCATCCGGCCTTTGCCGCAACGCATTCTGACACCGGGCGGCTGGACGGTCCGGACAGACGGGACAGAATCGGAAAGAACAGGCGGACCGGCGCCGGCCGCGCCGAGTGATCTGGAAATCCAGGCGCGGCTGAACGAAGTCGATACAGCGCTGCCGATGACCCGGCAGAAGCAATGGGAACGTAAATTGCTTGACTTGAGCCTGCGCAACACCCTCTTGAATTTCCGGATGACAAAAAACACCGTACGCCTTTTCGCCCGCCAGCTGGCGCAGTTAGCGGATTTGCTGGCCAACGGCACAGATTTCCAGGTTCTGGAACGGCCGGCGGACTGGCTCGAGGATCCACGTGATCCGCGTTCTTTTGAAAACCAATTCGATCTGGATCCGTATGAACAGCTGCTGGAATTCGAATTTCAGCAGAAACGGCTGCGCACGCCGCTGGATGCCGCCGATCTGCAAAACGCGATGACCGGCCTGTATCGCAGCGCCCGTTCCTCGCTCGAGGAGAACGGCGCCAATACCTTGTATCTGGCTCTGGGTTTCCTGCGCTGGTATGAAACCGACGTCAGCCGTCAGCCGCGGTACGCGCCTCTGGTGCTGATACCGATCGACTTGATCCGCCGGTCGGTCAGCAAGGGCTATGTGATTCGCAACCGCGATGAAGAGCCGCAGGTGAATATTACGCTTCTGGAATTGCTGCGCCAGGATTTCGGTTTGTCCGTCGGCGGCCTTGATCCGCTGCCGCGCGATGAAAACGGCGTCGATGTCAAGACCGTGTTGAATATTTTCCGACAGGCGGTTTTGCAGCGCCCGCGGTGGACGGTCCTGGATGAAGCCTATCTGGGTATATTTTCTTTTACGCAATTTATTATGTGGTATGATATCCGGAATCGTTCGGACGACCTGGCGAAGAACCGGGTTGTCGCCAGTTTGATGGCCGGAAAACTTTCCTGGCAGCCGAAAGAGCTGTTGCCGGCCGATCTTGATCTGGACGGGCTTTATGATCCGGAGCAGACCTTTCTCCCGATCAGCGCCGATGCTTCGCAGCTGGCGGCGATTCACGCGGCCGGCGAAGGCCGGAGCTTTGTGCTGCACGGTCCGCCGGGAACCGGCAAATCGCAGACCATAACCAATTTGATCGCCAACGCTCTGGCCCGGGGGAAAACCGTCTTATTTGTCGCGGAGAAAATGGCGGCGCTGACCGTCGTGCAGCGCCGCCTGGAAGCTATCGGCCTCGGTTCGTTTTGTCTGGAACTGCATTCGAATAAATCACGTAAAAAAGATGTTCTCGAGCAATTGCGCCTGGCTTCGGAGATCGCCCGCACCGGGCCGCCGGAAGGCTACGCCCGCCAAGCCGGCCTGCTGCATGAACTGCGGGGCGACTTAAGCACTTATGTGCGCCGGTTATACCGGACCTATCCTTTCGGTTTCAATCTGTTTGAAGCAATCAGCCGTTATGGCGAGTTGGCGGACGCCGCCGAAGGCGTGGTTTTGGAAACGGCGGTTTTTGCCGATCTGGAACAAAGCCGTGTGGATCAATGGTTTGCCCTGACCGGCGACCTTCAGGCTGCCGCCCGGGATATCGGCCGGCCTTATGGCCATCCGCTGGCCGGCCTGGCCGTGGCACAATGGAGCCAGTCGCTTAAGTCAACGGCTGCGGCCCGGCTGCCGCTCTATCTGGATGCCCTGGCCGATGCTGCGCGCCAAACGGCGGAGATCCGCAGTCTGCTGCAACTGCCGGACTGCCCCGAACAGGTGCCGCCGGACACCTTACGCCGCCAGGCGGAAAACCTGCAGCAAGTCTGCCACCGGGTCGCTGCTTTGCCTCAAATGCCTCCTGTCCTGCTGGCTGCGCCTGATTTATCCGTGCTGGCCGGTCAGCTGGATGCCCTGTGTGTCCAGGGGCAGGTCATGAGCGCGGCGCATACTGCTTTAACGGCTGTTTTCCAGGATTCTGTCTTTGCCGAATCCGGCGAAACACTGCTGGCCGCCTGGAAGCAGAACGCTCTGAAAGGATTCCTGCCACGCTATTTGGGACAAAGGCGCATAGGCAAGCGTCTGAAGCAGCATTTAAAATCCGGCTGCCGTCTGGCGGCCGGACAGGCTGAATCTTTGCTGCAGCATCTGGCTCATGATCAGGACGCCCGCAGGCAAATCGACCGTATCCGGCCGTTGATTCCCGGACAATTGGCCGGTTATTGGCAGGATCTGGCCACCGAATGGGCAGCCGGCCGGCAATATGCGGCTATGCTGCCGGAACTGGCGCAAGCGATGGCTGAATTAACCGGCGGCAGCCGGAACGCAGATCGGCTGGCCTTGCGTTTCAGCGAAATAATGTCGAGCCGGGAAGACCGTAAAAAACTGACCGTTTATCTGCAGGCGATTGACCGGCAGGCTCAGCTGCAGCAAGAGCTGGCGGACTTGCTGGTCATTGATTTTACAGCTCTGAGCGAAACGGACAACCTGATGGAAGCGCCCGATCCAGCTTCTGAGGCTGATAAAGCAAAAGAAAGCCGGTCTGCCGAATCCTGGTATGTCTGGCTGGCGGCGAAAGTCAAGAACTGGCTGCTTAATCTGGATCAATTGCGCGAATGGTGCTTATGGCGGGCTGTGCGCGACCGGGCCTGCCAGGAAGGGCTTGTGCCGCTGGTTGCCGCGCTGGAGCAGGGCGTTGTCGAGCCGGAGGAGGGACCGGCTGCTTTTGCCCGGGCTTTTTATCAAGCCGCGGCAACATTTATTATCGAACAGGATCCGGCACTTAACACTTTTTCCGGTCAGTTGTTTGAAGAAAAAATACGCCGCTTCAAACAAAATTACGCCCAGTTCGAGCAGATGACCCGAAACGAATTGTACGCCCGCCTGGCAGCCGGCGTTCCCCGTTTCGATCAGGAAGCGGCCGCCAGTTCGGAATTGGGCATTCTGCAGCGCGCAATCAAGAGCGGCGGCCGGGCCGTGTCGATTCGCCGCCTGTTTGAACTGATACCCAATCTGCTGCCGCGCCTGACGCCATGTATGCTGATGAGTCCGATATCGGTTGCTCAATACCTGGATCCCGGACAAACGTTGTTTGATCTGGTGGTTTTTGACGAGGCGTCGCAAATGCCGACGTGCGAGGCTGTCGGCGCCATGGCCCGCGGCCGCGAGGTCGTGGTGGTCGGCGATCCGCGCCAGCTGCCGCCGACCAGCTTTTTCGCGATCGATAATACGGATGAAGAGCATTTCGACACGGAGGATCTGGAAAGTGTTCTGGATGATTGTCTGGCGCTGTCCATGCCGCAGATGCACCTGCTTTGGCATTACCGCAGCCGTCATGAGAGCCTGATCGCTTTTTCCAACCGCCAATATTACGAGAACAAGCTGCTGACTTTTCCTTCGCCCAGCGATCTGGTTTCCCGAGTCCGGCTGGTGCCGGTCGACGGCGTTTACGATCGCGGCCGCAGCAAGCAGAACCGGATCGAGGCACAGGCGGTGGTGGATGAAATTGTCCGCCGTTTGCAGGATCCTCTTCTTAGCGATCAAAGCATCGGCGTCGTCACCTTTAATACGATTCAGCAGAATCTGATCGACGACCTTCTGAGCGAGGTTTTCCGCGAACGGCCTGATTTGGAGGAAAAAGCCACTCAAGGCATCGAGCCGGTCTTTATCAAGAATCTGGAAAATGTTCAGGGCGATGAGCGCGATGTCATCCTCTTTTCCATCGGTTATGGACCGGACAAGAACGGCCGCGTCAGCCTCAATTTCGGTCCGCTGAACCGCGAGGGCGGCTGGCGCCGCCTGAATGTCGCCGTTTCCCGCGCCCGCTGCGAGATGATGGTTTTCTCGACCATTCAGCCGGAGCAGCTGGATATCACGC
>CAYRWC010000213.1:0-5212 GCA_964427795.1 uncultured Oscillospiraceae bacterium
GGCTTTTTGCCTTGCCGGCTTTCACCGGTTCCCTGTTCGGCAACCAAGCCGTTTTTGACGAGCCTTTCCACAATGATCGTGACGGCGGCGCGCGTCAGTCCCGTCGCTCTGGCCAGATCGGCTCGGGAAACCGGTCCCTGCCGCAGAATGCTGATTATTTCGCGCATATTCGCCGTTTTCATGGTCAACGCGTTGCGTGTGCTTTTTTTCATGGGCGATTCCTCTCGTGATAACGCGCCCTTATTTCCTCCGGACTAGCCGTGCCCGTCTGACCCAATTTTTTAACCGTAACGCTTGCGGCCAGATTCGCAATATAGGCCGCCTCTTCCATTGCCGCGCCGGCTGCCAGCGCACAGGAAAACGCCGCCAGAAACGTGTCGCCCGCGCCGCAGATATCGAGCGGCGGTTCTACGCCGACGCCCGGCACATGACAGGCCGGACCGACCGGTAGTGCGGCGATGCAGCCTTGCCCGCCCAGCGTCATGCAGACCGGTGAGCCGGCGCGCTTTGAAAGGATCCGCGCCGCGGCGGCATAGGCCGTCAGATCGCGGTCGCCCGGCCGGAGCTCCATTCCGACAGCGGCCGTTCCCTCCAAATCATTGGGTTTCAGGATGCACCCGGAATACAAGCCGATCCGATATCGGCTGTCCACGACGATTTTCAAACCTGCCGAAGCGAGCGCGGCCAGTTTTTCCCTGACCGCGTCCGTGATGCAGCCCAAACGGAATTGATCGCTGACACACAGGACATCGACGGATACAGAAAGCTTTTCGAGTTCGGCCATGACGGCTTCGTCCAAATCCTTCGGTTGTGCGGTGAAATTCTCGAAATCCAGCCGCGGATCTTCATACTCGAGCTCCGATATGCCGCGGCGGCAAGGTTTGATATAAGCGTTCGTGATCCTGCCCGGATGCCGGATCACGCGCGAGACGTCTATGCCGCGCGCCGACAGTTCGCGCAGCAGCACGTCGCCGCGCCAATCCTGCCCGATCGCTCCGACGGCCGTGATCGATTTGGGTCGCAGGGCTGCGATATTGGCGGCCGCGTTACCGCCCGCACCCGGCGCATAGCGCTCCTCCACGACGGGCAACGGAAAATGCGGTGTTTCCCGCGACAGCTCGCTTCGCGTCATGTCCGCTTTCCAGTAGGCGTCCAGGCACAGGTCGCCCACGAGCACCACGCGCACGCTGCCGATGCCCGCGAGGATTTTTTCGAAACGTTCCTCATCGATCGCGTTGAATTCGCGCAGCTCAGTCCCGTATTCCATGTTCCGCCTCCGGCAGCAGCGTGATCAGCCTGCGATAGAAATTCGGAATTGTGACCTTGTGGTCGCCCGTAAAATGGTAGCCCTTGCCGCCCCGGCTCACAGGCCGGTTCACAATATTTTTCCGCGGCCGGTAGTAATACAGCGGATCATCATAGCCGATTTTCTTTTTATAGTCGCCCAGATCAATCAAATCGAAATTCGCCGTGGTGATGTCGATGGTCGGATAACCCAGATTGCGGGCTATGGAAAGCGCTTTCAAAAAAACTTCCGCGCCGATGACGCTGGAGCCGAAATTCAAGAAAACGCCGCGATCCAGTCTGGAAATCGAGACGCACATCTTTTTGAAGTCGATGCCGCTCGCTCCGCCGATCGCCGAGAAATCAGCCGTCGGATGCTGATGGATAATGTCCGTGCCCAGAGCGATATGGTAGGTAGCCGGAACGCCGTGTTTCCAGGCCTGCCAGGCCAGGTTGAAATCTCTGTACGGGAACAGCTCCGGGTGGTTTTCCATGTAAACGGCCAGACTCTCGCCATAACCGAGTCCGTCTTTCCAGCCTTCCTTAATGGCGCGGTTCATATGGTATCCCGTTTCCTCCCACATGCCGAAGGAACCGTCCTCGATAGCCGTGGGTACGTCCTCGGAAGTGCCGCCGGCCATCGCGAGCTCAAAATCGTGGATGCTGACGGCGCCGTTGCCGGAGATGTGCGTGATCAGCCCGCGCCGGATGAGCTCTATGATGTAGCGTGAAAGGCCGTTTTTGACGACATGCGCGCCCATCGACCACACCACGGGCCTGCCGAGCCTGCGAGCTTGCGCCACGCGTTTTGTCAGTTCGTCGAAGTCCTCGCCGCCCCAGTCGGGCGCGGCGTCAGCTTCCGGGTCGGCTAGGTTTTCGATCGTTACGAGATTGCGCCTGTCCCGGATGGAAAAGGTCCTTATTTTGCTGAAATCGATGGAATCTTCATATCTGTCCGCCATATTGATCTCCTTCATACCTTCTCATTCGCCGGGTGTTCATCGTGCAGACCGAGCCAGCTCAAAAGTCCCGGCAGATCTTCAAAATCGCCCGTAACCGCTTGTGCTCCCGCGGTTTGAAGCCGAGCCAGTTTTATCGGATTGATGCCGCTGCGTTTTGCCTCATCGCTGGCCACGCCGAGCGCGAGAGCGCCCGCCTCGCGCGCTATGGCAATCTCCACCTTGCCGTCGCCTGCCACGGCCAGTTCCTCGCTCGCCATGCCGCTTTGCCCCAGCAGTCTGCGGATAACGCGCTCCTTGGAACAACTTGCCTCATGCGGCGGCGCGCCGGCGATCTCGGCAAAATAATCGGCGACGCCTAAAATCGCCGCCTCACGCTCCACGTCGGCCTGGTCGGTGCCGCTGGCCACAAACAACAGCACGCCCCGCTCCTTCAGCGCCTGCAGAAAAGCCCTGCTGCCGGCGATGAGGTATTCATCGGCGTTTACGGCGCCTGTTTCCACCGCTTTACGGCGCTCCGCCACCGTCTGCATGAGCCGGCGGTTGTACTCGGCTTTATAGGCCCAAGGATCCAGTGGGCTCCGGCCTTGATTTTTCACCTGATCCGCGAGCCACCGCATCTGGAAAATCGTCTGGATGCCTGTGGAAGCGTCAATGTACTCGGCAACGACTTTTTTTATGTCATCCTCGTTTTCCCGGCTTCCGGCAAGCACTTCCTCCATGAATGGCGCCATCACGGCTTCCCAGCCGCAGCGCAGCGTTGAAATCGTGCCGTCGAAATCGAACAGAACAGCTTTCAGGCGGTTTACTTTCGGATTGACCGGTATCAGCAGGATCACAGCATTCACCTCATATGTTAATTCGTTTAACAAATCTGATTGTATGATTATTTCTGCCGCTTGTCAATCGCCGCTCAACGACTCCCGACGCGCCGTATCGAAAACGCCGGCTTCTATGCCGACCTGAAGCTGCCGGCGATATAAAAAAATCGCGTAATTTTATGACGTTACCCGCGATTAAAGCCTTGATCCTTGCTGCTGAATAAAATAAAATGATATTTATGACGCAAACGCAGGCGAACACTGCGGATTGGGAGGATAAAATGTCAAAAGAGAATGCCTTGCGGTTCATGCTTATAACAGAAAAGGATCAAGCCCTGAATAATGAAATGAATGTCCTCATCAGTAAATCCGAACAAAAAGACCTATCAGAAGAAGAAAGGGACCATGTTCTGAAGGAAATTGTCCTGTTAGCTAAAAAACACGGCTTTGATTTCACTCAGGAGGAGTTGAAACAACTCCAAAAACCGGCCGAACAAAAATTGTCGGACGAAGAACTTGACGCAGTAACCGGAGGTCAGGGCCAAATCACCTTAACGTTTCGCAACAGGTATCATCATGTCATGACCTATAAAGCATTTTGTGATTTCGCGCCGGATGACCAGACTTTTAGAACGCGTTACGATCAGAACCAGACCGATTGCCCGAATTATGTATGGTCCGGCAACGACAGTCCTGCCCGGGTCTGCATGCGCTGTGTTAATTGCCGTCTCGGCTTATGATCAGGCAAGCCGGCGGGAAACAGCGGCATAATAAAAATAGCGGCAAGTACGGGTCTTAAGAGGTATATCATGCGAAATAGACGGTTCCGATTATTACCGGTCATCATCCTTGCGATTTGCCTGGTTTTCTCCGGTTGCGCGGCGAGTGCCGATACGAAGACTGCGGACGGAACAAAATATAAAACGATCAGTGATTTCAGCGATTCGACGATTGGTTCCCAAACCGGCACACTGTTCGACGTCATCCTGAAGGATTGCATCGGTGGCCTGAATTTTAAATATTACAATGATTTAAGCTCCATGATCCTGGCGCTGCGTTCAGGAGATATCGACGCGATCGGTCTGGACGAACCGGTGGCCCGGCTGGCGGCAGCTCAGAACCGCGATCTCGCGATGTTTCCGGAGATGGCGGAAAAAGACAGCTACGGCTTGGGGCTGCAGAAGGACAGCGCGCTTACAGACCAGGCAAGCGCAGTCATCAAAAGATTCGCCGCCGACGGCACGCTGGATGAATTGCAGAAAAAATGGTTCGGCGAGGACGACGGCATCAAGCATATTGAGATCGAAGCATACGCGGCGCCGAACGGCACGCTGCGCTACGCTCATGACTCCACGACCGAGCCCATGTCCTATGTGGGCGACGGCGGCGAATCGCTGGGCTACGAAGTGGAGCTGGTCCGCCTTATCGGCAAAGAACTGGGCATGCAAGTGGAAATCACCCAGACCAGCTTTGGTTCGCTGATCAATATGCTGACCGGCGACATGGCGGATATCGTATCCGGAGCCATGTCCATTACCGACGAACGGCTGGAAAGCATTGATTTTGCCGCTTCACACTATACCGGCGGCATCGCGTTGCTGGTGCGCGCGGAGAGCGTTGCCGCGGCGGATGCCGGAATAGATGCCGGAACCGCGAAACAAGAAACCTCATGGTGGCATTCGCTTGCCGAAAGCTTCGAAAAAACCTTTGTCCGGGAAAACCGATGGCAGCTGATTCTTTCCGGTCTTGGCGTAACCCTCCTCATTTCCTTGCTGGACGCCGTTTTCGGCACAGCCCTCGGATTTATCCTATGCTTGATGCGCCGCGGCAAAAATAAAGCCGTTTCTAAAATCACGGCGGGCTTCATCCGCATCGTGCAGGGCGTTCCTGTGCTGGTTTGGCTGATGGTTCTCTCTTTCCTTATCTTCAAATCCTCCGTCGACGGCGTGACCGCGGCGGTGGTGTGCTTTTCCGTCAATTTTTCGGTCTATGTGGCGGAAATGCTGCGTTCCGGCATAGATTCTGTTGATGTCGGCCAGTGGGAAGCCGCGTCCGCCCTGGGGCTGGGCAAGCCGCGCGCTTTTGTAAAAATCATTCTGCCACAGGCTATCCGATTCGTATTGCCGGTCTATAAAGGCGAATTCATCA
>CAYRWC010000214.1:0-5200 GCA_964427795.1 uncultured Oscillospiraceae bacterium
GACGCTAAAAGAGTTGCCGATATAAAGCATGATCCGCGGCACAGGATAGATAAAGGTGTGATTGATCCGGCTGTCGCGATATTCCGAAGTAAAAGCGTGCCCGGTAAACACGGCGACAAGAAGCAGCGCCAGCATATTCATAAAATTGAGCGACGTACGGCCGAGGATTTCCCATGACATGGCAATATCGCTGGTCAGCAAGAAAAGCAGCGCAACAAGAACGGGAAAGAAACCGCCGACAACGACCAGCCACGGGATAAACGTCCGCTTATATTTCATGAGCTCCGCGCAAAACACTTGAAATACCATTATGCCGTCCCGCCTTACCGCACCGCGTCCGATTTGCGGTATATGACGGCGCCTGCCGCCAGCGCCGCAGCCGCCAGGCAAGCGAGTACCGCCCCGGCCGGCAGAACGCCGGTCGTCAGATTGTCATAAGAGAATGCGAAAATATAGTTGCCGGAGCCATAGAGTTTTGCCGCCACGATGGTTGGCGTCATAAACGGGCAGACATATGCGTTTTTCGTATGAAAGGGAAAGATCAGGATATAATACCCCAGCGTGATGACCGCCGTAAGGACGAATCGTTTGGTCAGTACAGCAGGTAAAGCGACAACGGCAGCCAGCATGATATAGGAAAACACGTACCATGCCGTTACCGAAACAAACTGTCCGAATACCGGCGCCGGCATAAGTTTACCTACGGCCAGCGCGCCAAAGAGCAATTGCGAAGCGGCGGAAAGAAGGAGTAGCGCCGCAATCACAGTGGACAGCGCAACCATTTTAGCCGTGAATATCTCGATCCGTTTGACACCCGTTATGAAAGGAGCGCCGGCGGTGCCGTGCTGGTATTCCATCGTGAAAACCCAGGCAGACAGCAGCAGAACCGTGATGATCATGCCACTGACGGCCAGTTCCTGACGGGACGATAAGAATTCCAGCCATTCCGGCTTATCCGAGCGACCGGAAACGCTGCGTGCAAATTCAACCGCCGGTGGCAGAAAAGCCGCGGCCGCGGCCAAGATCAACGCCCATGATCGGCGTAGTTTGATAAATTCCGAGGAGATTGCGTTCTTCATGGCGAAATCCCGTCCTGTCATCGATATAGCTTCATCATAACAGGGATTTCTCACACCGGGCTTGCATATTCCTGACAAAAATCTTAAATCACGATTGGCGCAGCATAATATTCAGGATTTGCCGATTGTTTCGCAAACTCTATTTAAGCAAAATGAAAAGACGGTTTGTTCCCCGGGCACGCTTTGCGCCGTGATCTCTCCGCCCTGTTTCTCAACCAATTGCCTGGCGATCGCCAGACCCAGCCCCGCGCCCCGCATGGCGGCGTTGCGCGACGCTTCCGCCGTATACAGCCGGTCGAACACACGGGGCAGCTCACATGCCGGTATGCCGCGTCCGCGGTCCAACACGTCCACCCAAACGCGGTTCTCCTCCTCCCGCACAGACACTTCCAGCGCGCCGCCGTCGAGGCCATATTTCAGCGCGTTGGATATCAGGTTATTCAATACGCGATCGATGGCGGCACGGTTTCCCCATACGAAAATACTCTCATCAGGAAGGCGGACAACCGGTGTGACGGATACCCGGATAAAATCCTGGTAGAAAGATGTCAGCGATTCTTGAACGATCTCCGCCAGATTCACCTGAGCCAGTTCCATAGAGGTATCTTCGGCTTCCAGCTTCGCCAGGTCGAAAAATTCATCGATCATCCGATTTATGGACACAGCCTTGGCATATATGATTTCCAGATATTCCTGCCGTTCTTCCGGGCTGCAGCTCTGGTCCTTCAACACCTCCGCATATCCCATGAGCGATGTCAACGGCGTGCGGATATCGTGCGATATATTGGCGATCAGCTGTTTATGTGAAAGCTCCAGCCGCCGGTTTTCCTCGATGATGTCCTGATACGCATCCATGATCGCATTGAGCTCCGTGCCCAGATCCTTGAGCGGTTCGTCAAAAAAACCCAGGTGAGCTCTTCTTAAAAAGCCCGATTTGCGGATATCCGCCAGAATGCCGGTCAATTTCCCGATTCCCCGTTTGAACGACAAAAGCCGGCAGATCAGAAAAACGCTCAGCGCCAAAAGCAGTCCGGTTATGCTCAGCCAGATAACATCCATATTATTCATCATTATTCATCCGCCAGTTTATAGCCGATCCCCCATATGGTTTGTATACGTTTGGGGCTGGACGGATCATCTTCGATTTTTTCACGCAGACGGCTGATGTGCACCATGACTGTATTTTCGTCGTTCAGATATTCCCCGCCCCACACACTGTGGAATAATTGCTGTTTTGTGAAAACCTTCCTGGGATTCAGCACAAAAAGCTTCAGGATCTCGAATTCTTTGGCCGTCAGCGTCACCGGCCGGCCGCCGGCCGCCACTTCATAAGTCTGCGTGTTCATTTCTATTCCGGTTTGCCGGAGGACCGTGGCTTCGGCTGTATCCGCAGAATAGGCGAGATACCTTCTGAGCTGCGCTTTTACGCGTGCAACAAGTTCGCCTACGCCGAACGGCTTGGTCATATAGTCATCCGCACCTAATCCCAAGCCGACAATTTTATCCGACTCGGCGCCCTTGGCGGAGAGGATTAAAACAGGTGTGTTGCTCTTATCCCGAATTTTGCGTAGAACTTCGAAGCCGTCGATCTCCGGCAGCATCAAATCGAGTATCATGATCTGGCAGTGCTCCTGTTCAAACAGGCGCAAGGCGTCGGCGCCGTTGTACGCGCATGTGACAATAAATTCTTCACGCTGCAGCGCCAGTTCTATCAAGCGGCTGATTTCACGGTCGTCTTCCGCGACGAGTATTCGGACCTTGCTCATCATGAACCTTCTTCTCCGCCGTCCCCGGCATAAACATGGCTATACTCGGCCGCATCGGGACGCGGTCATGTGCCGGGTTGAGCGAAGCAATCATTTTCTTTCTATGGCTTATTTTACTGCCATAGCATTCATTTGTCTTGCTTGAATTTGGTTCATTTTGCCGATCGATAAGAGCGATTCGTTTTCTCTATTTAATTTTCGTTGAAACAACCGTACCGGCGATATTTTTCATAGCGTTCCTGCAGGCGACGCGACGGTTTTTTCTCAAGCTGGCGCGCCAAAGCATCCAGCAAATAGCTCCGGATAGCCGCCGCGGTCTGAGCCGGCTGGGCATGAGCGCCTTCGGCCGGCTCTGGCACGACGGTATCGCAGATGCCCAGGTTTTGCAGCTCCGCAGCCGTGATATGCAGGACATCGGCCGCCTCGCGTTCACGGGCGGGGTCCTTCCAAAGCAGCGACGCGAAACCGCGGGGTGATATGACCGAATACAGCGCGTTGGACAACATGCCCAGTTCATCGCAGACCCCGATAGCCAGAGCGCCGCCGCTGCCGCCTTCTCCGGTCACAAGCCCGATCAGCGGAACGTCCAGCTGCATCATGCCCAGCAGATTGGCGGCGATCGCCTCACCCTGGCCGCGTTCTTCCGCGCCGACGCCACAATAGGCTCCGGCGGTATCGATCATGCAGATCACCGGCCGGTTGAATTTTGCGGCTTGGGTCATCAAGCGCATGGCTTTGCGGTAACCCTCGGGGTGAGGCATACCGAAATTGCAACGTGTATTTTCTTCAAGCGTCTTGCCCTTCCGGTGGCCGATCAGCGTGACCGGCAGACCGGCAAGCCTTCCCAGGCCGCACCAAAGCGCCGGATCGTCGCCAAAGCGGCGATCGCCGTGCAGTTCGACCAGATCTTCGAAAATGACGGGCAGGTAATCACCGATCACCGGCCGGTTCTTTTGACGGATCAAATCCAGACATTCCGAGCCGCTGCGGACAGGCGCCGGAGGCAAATCTGCGCCGTCATGATGCTCAGCGGCTTGCCGCAGCGCCGCCGCGGCGTCCGGCTGCCCGTTTCGGTCGGTTTTTTCATGAATGCCCAATAAACGCGCCAAGGTGTTTTTCAGCTGCGCGCGCGGCACAATCTGATCCAGGAAGCCATGTTCCAGTAAAAATTCCGCCCGTTGAAAACCCTCCGGTAATTCCTGGGCGATCGTCCCTTCAATAACACGGCGGCCGGCAAAGCCGATCAGCGTTCCCGGTTCGGACAAAATAATGTCGCCCAGGCTGGCAAAACTGGCGGTAACCCCACCGGTTGTCGGATCGGTTAAAACGGATATGTAGAGCCGGCCCGCCGACTGGAAGCGGCCGACAGCCGCCGCCGTCTTGGCCATCTGCATCAGGGACAGCGTTCCTTCCTGCATACGCGCGCCGCCGGACGCGGCAAATAAAACAACCGGCAGATCAAGGTCCGTCGCCCGTTCAAACAAGCGGGCTATCTTTTCGCCGACCACCGAACCCATCGAACCCATCAGAAACCGGCTGTCCATAACGCCGATCGCACAAGGATGGCCGCCGATCGTGGCTCTGCCGCAAATCACGGCTTCCGTCAGGCCGGTGTCGGTCTGCAATTGCCGGAGTTTCTCCGGATAGCCTGCAAAATCAATCGGATTTCGACTGGTCAAGCCGGCGTCCCATTCGACGAAGGATCCGGCATCGGCGGTCAGGGACAGCCGGGTTCGGCTGTCCAGACGATAATGATGGCCGCAGACGGCGCATACGCTGCCGCCGCGCTCAAATTCCTCACGAAACATAATGCCGTTGCAGTTGGGGCACTTGATCCACAGATCTACCGGAACGGGTTTTTGATAAACATAAGCCCGTTCCGGCGCCGGACTGCCGGCTTCCGTTTTTTTGCCCGGATGAACCAGGCGAAGCTGAGTATCTGTTTCCAGGCGTTCCCGCATTTGGCGCAAAGCATCGACAACCATATCACGTCCTCCTTCGATCAGGCATGAAGCTGCTGCTGCAGCTGATCATTTTTCCGGCCCAAATAGCCAATATCATAACGACCGGATAAAAACTCCGGATCCCGCAAAATTGCCAGATGATAATCGATATTCGTTTCGACGCCGCTGATCATGAATTCCATCAAAGCCCGGCGCATCCGGGCGATCGCCTGATCCCGCGACGGCGCGTGGACGATAAGCTTGGCAATCAGCGAATCATAATCGGGCGGAATCACATAGCCCTGGTATAGGGCGGTGTCGACCCGCACACCCGGACCGCCGGGCAAATGCAGGCTTTCTACCTGTCCCGGGCATGGGCGTAAGCCGTGGACGGGATCTTCGGCGTTGATGC
>CAYRWC010000215.1:0-5191 GCA_964427795.1 uncultured Oscillospiraceae bacterium
TAATTCTTCATCTGGCTTTGACAATAGGAACGGCCATGCACGCCCGGAAACAGATGATTCTCGCAAGGTATTCCTTTTTTCTGAAGGACATCGGCTAATCGGGCATTTCCGTCTATGTTGGGGTCGCTTTCACCGGTATCGAGATAAACGGTCAATCCCTCAAGGTCGCGGGTTTGTGCCAGCCGGATCGGATCACGCTCATCACGCGTCTTTTCATCAGGATACAACCATTTGGAAACCGATAGATCCGGCAGATCGCCGGTAAATACCGTTGCGCTATGGCCGCCGACACGACAGAACAGGCCGGCATGACGAAAAGCAAGATAAAGCGCCGCAAAACCGCCCATGGAGTATCCGCCGATCATACGACCGCCGCGTTGGGCCTGGGTTGGAAAACGCGAGTCGATCATCGGAACGACTTCTTTTATAAAGTAATCTTCATATGGACCTTCCATAAAAGATTTTCCGCTTTCTGTTTCGATCATCCGAACCTCAGCCGCAGAATTGAGACCGAAGCTGCGGTCCATGGTCACGGCAACGATAATCATCGGTTCAATCAGATTTTGCCGGATTAATTCATCAGCGGCCTGGCCGATTTCATAATCATTGATAACCGTGTAAGCCGATCCGCCATAATCAGGTAAAAAGTAGAGCACCGGATACTTCAGATCCGCGGACATATCTTGAGGCGGCCAAACGAGCAGCTGCATATTTTTATGTAAAATTTTACTATCAAAACTTATTTTGACCAGGCGTTCCGAGTCGGATGCAGATTCTGAACTGCAGGCGGACAATAGGAGCAAGACCGGAAAGATGATCATCAAACAGGCAAAACAAGCAATATTCAATTGCGCACACCGGCGGCGAAGAGTCGCAAGATTAATGGTCATGGACATAAAAACCTTTCATGGATTAACTCGTACATCATGATATCTATCAGTATATCAGATAATATCCAAATACAAAGGGGGACCCGGGACAGGCACGGGTTTATCGAACCGACATGTGTGGCCGTCATTGATTTTTCAATACGGATATGGTAATCTTTATATAAATTTAATGAGCATTATGGACGATGAAGGGGGATGTTCAAGCATGATGGCTTATATAGATTCGGTGGTTTTTACTTAAACTGAATAAAGGGTGCATAAATTTGTCCAGAGATTAAATTCTGTTATTTTATGCGCCGTAACCAAGTGACCTTTCATTCATACTGCCGCGTCATTTTTTAATGGCGCTTTTGCGGAGAATACGATTGGGTCGTATTCTTTTTTGTTATATTGGCTTCTTTGCCGATGAACCGCAGCGGGCAGTCTCAAAGGAGGCTGCTTGATCTGCGGTATTTTTATGAGCAAACGAGCGGAGGATTATATGATCGATTTACAGGAATATGGCTATTATGACATGAATATAGAATTGCCCGAAGGATTGATTCCGGCGCGGATCGTCGAGATACAGAAAGCGTTGTACAAGGTTGTTTGTCAATACGGCGAGATCACGGCAAGCCTCAGAGGTTCTTTCTTTCATCGGGCTGAGGACCGATGCGATTATCCCGCCGTGGGCGATTTTGTGCTGCTTAAATACAATGCTATGGGAAATTCCGGCATCTCAATGGTTTTGCCCCGAAAATCGAAGTTTTCCCGCACAGACTATGCCGGCCATGCCGCCGGATATGTTAAAACCATACAGGAACAGGTCGTTGCGGCGAATTTCGATTATGTTTTCATCATGTCGTCGTTAAATCAGGATTTTAACATAAAACGAATCGCGCGATATCTTACGCAAGCTCGACAAAGCGGTGGCATACCCGTTGTTGTTCTCACGAAAGCCGACTTATGCGAGGATTGTCAGGCGCAGATCGATGCCGTAAAGGCAATGGCGGGCGATATCGATATCATTCCTTTAAGCAGCTACACCGGTATGGGCATACAGCAATTGAGCCATTACTTACAGCCGGGCAGGACCATTGTTTTTCTGGGCATGTCCGGCGTCGGCAAATCCTCATTGCTCAATGTCCTGGCCGGTGAAACCGTCATGACGGTCAGTGAAATCCGGGAGGACGACGCGCGCGGACACCATACCACGACCCACCGCCAGCTGATCCGGCTTTCTTGCGGTTCGATGATTATTGACACGCCGGGTATGCGCGAGCTGGGATTGTGGGATGCGGAAGAGGGAATCAGCATGGCTTTTTCAGACGTTGAGGACTTGGTCGCTCAATGCCGCTTTTCAGATTGCCGACATAAAAATGAACCGGGTTGCGCTATTAAAGCGGCTCTTGCCGATGGAACCCTCTCGCCAAAGCAGTGGGACAACTACCTGGCGCAAAAGCGTGAAACCGAATTCGTCGATCGCAGGGTAAAAATAAAAAACAAAAAATGATAGGTAAAAGGCTGCGCATCGTAATACTGCAGGCCGTGTCGTATGCAGAATAACCTAATTAAAACTGGGGCTGAAGCGTTGTCGTTGGGTAATAATTTGATTGGTCAAGGCAGCGGTGAGCTGCTCTTGAGTCAAGCCTTTATTCAATGTGCCAATGATCGCCTTTGCATCCGTTGCCTGTCCGGGCGTTTGATAAACTTGCGTTGAGTTTTCGCCTGAAACCAGTAGAGATCCATCAGGCTGGACATAGGCAAAGAATATATAAGTACCGCCGGCAGCAGGCAGAAAGTCTTTTTCATACAAATAGTACTCAAGCTTGCTTTCGCTGATACCGCCGGCTTTACTGATATTGATTTTTGATTTACTTCAATCTGTCCTTTGATCGGTTCAACGATTGAGACTTCATATTTTGTATACGGTAATCTAACAGTCCGCGTACCCTGAGTATCCGTAATCTCTACAGCATGCAAGTATTCAGTCCCGACTAAATTGTCAACATTCGCAATAAAACATAAATCAGAATCGCCCATCAATACCGCCGGGTCTTGTACATTGATTGAATATGAAGCGCGTAAGTTGCTTATGGGTAATTCCACTTGTTTGGCTTTTTGCCATTGATGACCGAGCAATACGGTAAAAAGCACGACAACCAACAAAGCGGCAGATATAATAAATATATGGCGTTTTAATCGATAAATGCTCATTTTTTACCTCCTTGACCCAGTTAGTCATTATAAGCGTAACTATAATCGTTTGATAATCTTTAAATTGAATGATCCCAGCGCTGCTAGTATAACTTGCATTGTAAACACTTCGTAATAAGTCTGAATATCTTACATATACCTAGAACAATAATCAATAAATTTTTACTGTATTTATTAAAATTTTACTGCATTATGAGTTAAAAATCAAATGCAGCAATTTTGATACATCTCATTTCGGTTTCTATCAATCACATTTTCTCTTGAAGAATTAGCTTTAGCTAACTATAATAAATTATCATAGGTGATTTAGCGTGAAAGGGAAAACATGACGACTGGATCTGTTCTATTTGCTTTCGGTCTTAGTTTATTTGCAGGACTATCGACCGGTATCGGCAGTTTGCTGGCTTTAATGATGAAAAAGACCTCGCCCCGTTTTTTGTCGGCGGCTTTAGGTTTTTCTGCGGGGTTTATGATCTATGTCTCGTTTGTTGAATTGTTTTCTGATTCCAGAACGACTTTAACCGGCATCCTGGGTATGGCTAAGGGCAACTGGATTACGGTTATTGCCTTTTTTTCCGGAATGATCCTGATAGCCGTCATTGACCGTCTGGTGCCGTCCATCGAGAATCCCCATGAAGCGAGACGCATAGAATCCGCGGTTCAACCGTGTAAACAGCAAAAACTGATGCGTCTGGGTTTTGTAACCGCTTTGGTTATCGCTATTCATAATTTTCCGGAAGGGATAGCAACCTTTGCGACGGGCTTGCATAACGCGCAATTAGGTCTGGCTATAGCGCTTGCGGTTGCCATCCATAACATTCCCGAAGGCATTGCCGTATCGGTTCCCATCTATTGCGCGACCGGCAGCCGACGCAAAGCTTTTCGCTGGTCGTTTCTCTCCGGCCTGTGCGAACCCCTGGGCGCGCTGATCGGATATGCCGTTTTATCGCCGTTTATCAATGACTTTTCGCTGGCTGTCATTTATGCGAGCGTGGCAGGCATTATGGTCTTCATTTCCCTGGATGAATTATTACCTTCGGCCAGAGAGTATGGTTCTCCTCATTTGGCTATTTATGGCTTGATCGGCGGTATGATGATCATGGCGGCGAGCTTGCTGTTTATTGTCAAATGAAATGAATATGTGGACAAAAGAATTCAGTAAATATTTTACGGCCGCTTGTGTGGATTGCTATGAAAGAGCTCTGGAGGTAATCGGATGTGCAATTTAGAGAGATTAGGCAAAATAGTAAAAATATTGATCGTATTATCGGTAGTATCGGGCGCTGCCCATGTGTTTTACGCAGCCGGCTTCTTTTTCAGTCTGCCTTCTTTTATAGAATACGGCATGCAGAGCGACATGAATCTGGTTTTTGCTTATCTGCTTAGTTTGATTGTCTTTGCTGTTGTTATCCTATTAACGACAATAGCCAGAGCTGTCCGAAAAGATGTAACAGAAGAAATGAATTATTTATACAGCGAGATCGGCAATCTGGCAAAAAAACAAGAAGCAATCATGAAAATGAATGACGGTATCCATACGACGATAAAAAAATAATGTACAACTAAATCGTGCTGTAATTGTTGTCAAAGACGATTTCGCATATGCCTTTCAATCTTGCGCTTTCACCCAGCGTTGACGATTTGATCCGGATGTCTCTTTTTTCTGGGGATAAAAGCTGCTGAGTGATTTCCTGCTCGATTTCATGGATAAACTCATTAATGCTTTTTCCCAGTATTCGACCGGAAAAAACGACGATCTTGGGATCAAGGATATTAATAAGAATAGATGTGATCATACTGATATAATGGGCGACTTCACTCATCCAATTCTGGTCTTTTCTTTTCATAGCGCTTCTGATGTATGCCTCATAGCACCCGTTTTTCCCGCATGAGCATTTCGGACCGTCATGATTACAGGTTATGTGGCCGATTTCGCCGCTCATATTATTGCTGCCCCGCTGCAACTGTCCGTTTAGGATATACGAAGACCCCATGCAGCCGTCTTCAACATCGATCAGAACGAAATCTTTGACCTTTTGCCCCAAACCGCATATGTATTCGCCCAAGGCCAGCATATTGTTGTCCGTTTCTATGGTTACCGGTAT
>CAYRWC010000216.1:0-5168 GCA_964427795.1 uncultured Oscillospiraceae bacterium
CCACGCTGGAAGAACCCCGGGTGCCTTATCGCGAAACGATCCGCAAGAAAGTCCGGGTTCAGGGCAAGCACAAGAAACAGTCCGGCGGTCATGGCCAGTACGGCGATGTTTGGGTTGAATTCGAACCGGGAGAAGCCGAAGGCCTGACCTTTGAGGAAAAAATCTTCGGCGGTTCGGTTCCGAAATCCTTTCACCCAGCTGTTGAAAAGGGTTTGCAGGAAGCGATCAGCAAAGGCGTTTTGGCCGGATATCCGGTGGTCAACCTGAAAGCGACGCTGGTTGACGGTTCATATCATGATGTCGACTCATCGGAAATGGCATTTAAAATAGCTGCCCGCTTGGCTTATAAAGCCGGCTTGCCGCAAGCATCGCCGGTATTGCTCGAACCGATCAGCACAGTCGAGATTCATATCCCCGATGATTTCCTCGGCGATATCATGGGCGACATGAATAAACGGCGCGGCCGTATCATGGGCATCAATCCCGGCGATGACGGCCAGGTTGTCGCCGCCGAAGTGCCGACTTCCGAAATGGCCAAATACGCCACCGATTTGAAATCGATGACGCAAGGCCGCGGCTGGTATACCATTCAATTCGCGCGTTATGAGCAAGCCCCGCAGATTGTCGCCGACAAAGTAATCGCCGACGCCAAGGCGCGGATGGAAGAAGAAGAGGAGTAAGATCAGTTTGTCTGCCGCCTGTGCGGAGCTTGCAAGCTCCGGCAGGAGGGTGGACCATAAATTGCATGACAAGAAACGCGTTTGCGGTCGTTAGCCGCAAACGCGTTTTCTTAGTGTCCGTTGCATCGGATGAGGTTGTGCCGTCATTTGACCGGCGCATATCCGGTCATGGATGATAGAACATTTGCTTCAAAGGCGGCGTAACGCCGGTTTCAGGATCGAAATCCATCGTCAGAATATCCTTCATGTATTCATTCCAGCGATCGACCACCGGACTGGCGGCCTGAACACGGGCGGCCTTCTCAGGATCCGGGCATTCGTAATAACCAAAGAGGTCGTTGCCGCACAGCCAGACGGTATAATTATGAATACCGGCTTCGTTTAAGACGGCAGTCATTTCCGGCCAGATATGATCGTGACGGTTTTTATATTCCTTTTCCGAACCGGGTTTAATGTGGGCGTGCCAAGCGACACGCTGAATGTTCTGATCGTTTGTCATATCTTTATCCTTTCACACGGTTTTATGAAGCTATTATAGGCGGTCTGCCCCGTCGCGGCAATAGGTCCGGGTTATTTGGCTTTCCGTTGTTCCGCCGGCTGCGGGAACGTTCGCTGCCGTCAGATGACCGAATCCGGCTGCCGCAGCTTGTGAACCAATCTTTCCAGTTTCTGGATAACTTCGGTTCGATTGCGTTGGCTTGAAGGGATCTGGTGAATGAAGTCATCAAAATAGTAGCTGAGGGAATGGATAATATTGGTTTCATCCAGCTTGATGACCGCCGGGCTGCTAACGGAAACGTCCGCTGGTGAAAATAGCGCTCCGCAGTTTTCCCAATAACTGATATTGATCTGCAATTGCTCCATTCCGGATGTTTGCGGATATAAATACAGTTCGTAACGATCATTCCGGCGCAATTCGTCGATCGTCCGCTGCAGCCAGGCGATAATATCCTGCTGGCTGAGCGGCAGCGGACGGCGCAGAAGAATATCGCAATCAGCGTGCAGAACAAGACCGTCCAGCCGGATCCGTTCTAATAACGATAAGGGTATGATGTCGATCATGGTTTGCTTTCCGGACTGCGGCTGCAGCATCTGCCGATAATCGTCGGCCCAGGCGGCCGCCGGCCTGCCGCCTGTGGATACGTCGGCGGCGCCCGCCATGTCGGCTAATACTCTGTCCATGACGGCGGCGGGGAGAAAGGCGCTGTTCAACTGGTGACGCAAATGAATGCTGGAGCAGGATTTAGCGCTGTTTTGGCGCACGTCATCCAAACGGGCCTGTATATTATTTAAAGTATAGAGAACGAACAACGGCTTGCAAAGGTTAAGATAATCTTGAAACAAGCCGGTATAATAATGGATGGTATCCGCGTCGCGGTAAACGAAAGTCAAACCATCCTGGGTCGTATCGGTTATCGATTGAGCGACGATTGCCTGGCGGTTTTCCAGAATGAACTGAGTATTCCGGATAATTCGTTCCGTATATTTCGGATAATAATAAGAACTCAGATGACCTGCCAGATGCAATGGCATCCAGTAATGAAGCATCGTGACAATTTCACTGATCTGGCGGTTTAAACCGTGGATAATGGTAATATGATGGCCTTGCCGAATGATCTGCAGCAGCAGAGATGCCCAGAGCTGTGCAAACTGGCGGTCTGAAAGCAGCCAGTCCATCGGTTCTTCACTGGTCAGCATCAGACGGCAGGGTTCGTTAAGTTTCACAACCTGATAAAGAAAATTGATGACAGCCTGACGTTTACCGGCAAAACCGGTGAATATTTCGCAGGTCAAGGTTTGTCCGGACGATTCGACTATAGTCCAGCCCGGATCCACGCCGGCCGCCGGCATGACGGCAGGCTGGACGGCCGCCGGCTCCGGAATCTCATTCTTCTGCGGCATATTCAACAGGCCGGCGATCTGGGAGATCAGCCGGGCCGAATGTTTTAGCTGTGCCGGTTCGTTCTGGCTTGGCGGTATGCCGGACTGTTCCGGCGTAACGAACCAGTTTGACAGAATACGCACACGGCTTGTTTCATTATCGATCGTATCGTCTGTCATATGTTCGGTGATCAGGCTAAGCAGATAATCACGTTGATAAGGATAAGCATTCAAACGCAGGAAGTAAGTCGCCAAAGCAGGCACATGCGGCGAATTTGTCGCAATTTTCCGTTCTCCGGTCTTCCAGCGGCTAATCAAAGAAGCGTCGACATTGATACCGCGCGCCAGCTTGCTGTTGCTTATTTTGAAAACATCCATCAGAACATTCAGTTTTTCATGAAATTGCATGCGTCCCTCCCATCTTATCCAAGAGAATCACACTTTTGCGATTATGGCATGAAATGGCACGAAATGTCAATATGATCTTGTGCATAGTCATAGACAATCATCTCTTTGGTATTAGGCCGCTTAACCGTTTTATGATAGAATAACTTCTACATCCGTTACCGGATTTATCCGGGTCTGCGACGGATCACCGGAGGACGTCATGATTCTGATAACCCTGATTCTGCTCGGCTTGAGTTTGTCTATGGATACCCTGGCGGTGGCTGTGGCCACCGGCATTTGCAAGGGCGACGTTCAACTTCGCCACGCGATAAAAACGGGCCTCATATTCGCTTTTTTCCAAGCGCTGATGCCGGCTGCCGGCTGGTTGGCCGGTACACGCATCATCGGTTTCATAAAGCCGTTCGATCACTGGCTGGCCTTTCTTTTACTGGCATTGATCGGCGGGAAAATGGTTTATGAAACCATCCATGAAAAAACACTTTCAGATGACGATCCGGCTTGCGATTCTGCCCCGGCCTGTCCGAAAGACGATCCGACGGCCTTCGGGCGACTGGTGATTCTGGCGTTGGCGACTTCAGTCGACGCTCTGGCGGCCGGCATCAGCCTGGCCGTAGATCAGACGCCGATCCTATATGCTGTCGGCGTCATCGGCGGCATAACCTTTGTGGTCGCCGTCGCCGGCATGCTGCTGGGCAAACGCCTGGGCGTGCTGTTCCAACGTAAAGCCTGTCTGGCTGGAGGCTGTGTCCTGATTTTGCTGGGCGTGAAAATCCTTGTCGAGCATATGGCTAATTTATGATTCATGATAGACCGACCGGCGGTTACATTGCGTGAAACAGTTGTTTCTTGGCATAAAAACTGCTATGATATGGCTAAACCCAATCCGGCAGACTCTTTTTTTTACCATGCCGGATCAGTCTTCGGCAACAGGCCGGAGCGATAAAAAGGAGACTCACCACCGTGGAAGATGGCAGTAGTATAGACTACTTATTAACGGCTGTTGCCCAGCCGATTTCTTCATCCACATCCTTAATTCTCGATCTGATCATTCTCGCCATTTTGATATTAATCAATGCTTTTTTCTCAGCGACTGAGATTGCGGTTATCACATTAAATGATAATAAAGTCAGGAAAAGGGCTGAAGAAGGCGACCATATCGCCGAGAAACTGGTGCGGCTGATCGACAACCCCGGCGGTTTTTTAGCGACCATACAAGTCGGCGTTACGCTGGCCGGCTTCTTATCGTCGGCTTTTGCCGCCGATATTTTCGCCGATCGCCTTTATCAGCTGATCGGCTTGAACATTCCGGCCGCCCGGACCATCAGCGTGATTGTGGTTACCATCGTCCTGTCGTATTTTTCGCTGGTCCTGGGCGAACTTGTCCCCAAAAGAGTTGCCCAGCATAATCCGGAAAAGTTTGCCGACAGCGTCGCCGGCATCATTACGGTCCTCGGCATCATCCTGAAACCGTTTGTTTATTTTTTAACGGTATCCACTAATTTTGTTCTGCATGTTCTGGGCATTGATCCGAATCAAAACGATCGCTCGGTAACGGAAGAAGAAATTCGTATGATGGTGGATGTCGGCCGCGAATCGGGCAATATCCATGAAGAAGAAAAGGAAATGATCGATAACATCTTCGAATTCAACGATAAAGAAGCGTCTGAGATCATGACTCACCGGACGAATATCGTTTCGCTTGAGGTGGAGGCCAGCTACGCGGAAGTGCTGGACGTGGCCGTTCATGAAAAATATACGCGCATCCCGGTTTATGAAGACAGCATCGATAACATCATCGGTATTCTGCATATAAAGGATTTACTGTATCATGCAGCCGAAGGATTAAAGCAGCCGTTTTCGCTGCGCAATATGATTCGGCCGCCTTACATTGTGCCCGAGTCAAAAAACATCGACGCCCTTTTCCGTGAAATGCAGCGCGACAGGGCTCAGATGGCCGTTGTCATCGATGAATACGGCGGAACTGCGGGCATCATCACCATAGAGGATCTCCTTGAGGAAATCGTCGGCAATATGCAGGACGAATATGATGAAGAGGAACAGGAGATCGTTAAGAAAGACGACCAGACGTATATCATCTCCGGCATGGCTTCTCTGGATGAAGTCGGCGAAGCCATCGACGTCGAATTTCCCGATGAGGATTTTGACACGCTGGCCGGGTTGGTTATCAGTATTTTAGGA
>CAYRWC010000217.1:0-5163 GCA_964427795.1 uncultured Oscillospiraceae bacterium
GATCGACTTCCGGTTCAGCGCGCATGATCTCTGCCGGATCGCCGTTCATTTCCGGGCCGCCCCAGATGATCCGGACGTCCGGGCACACCTTCTTCAGGGACCGGCCGATCAGCCGAACCAGATTCCAGTTCCAGACATAGCAGGAAAATGCGTAAACCGCTGCCTGTTCGCGATACAGGCGGCTCAAAATCGTCAGCTCCAGATCATTGATGGTCCATTCGCACATAACCAGTTCGGGTTTTGGCGTTTCCGGCCAATGAAGCCTGACCATGGCCGCCAGATCGCGTAAAGCCAGGCCGGTATGCATATATCGCGCGTTCAGGCTGCAGAGGACGATCCGATCGGATTTAGCCGATAAGCGATACTTCTTCATCAGACTCATGGACGATCGATCGGCAGATCGGTCTTATCGGTAGCTTTAGCCAAAGTCGGCGCCGGATCAACCAATAGGGCGGGTTCCGCGCTGATATTCAAAGCGCGGGGCGATTCAGCCCGTTCATCTCCGGTCAATTTGCGGACGCGGAATTGATTGTGTTCGGCCGCGGTGATCAGAACCCGGCTGCCGCTCTTGATCAATTCGGTGCCGACGGCATCGGCTTCTTTAATGCCCTCGGCCGTGCTGCAGCGGATCTGGCCGGATTTCTTCGGCCGGATCGATTTGATGACGACCGCCTCCTGACCGATCAGGTCAAGATCCGATTCGGATACATGATGTCTGACCAAACGCCGCATCAGATGGATCAAACCGGATAATAAGACTAACAAACCGGCCATTCCGCTTAAGGTTATGCCGAAAAATTTCAGAAAAAATGTTATTTCACCCATAGTCGGGTTGGCCATGACGCCCTCCGGAATCTGGTTTTGGTAGCTTTAAACTGTTTTTATTATAACACAGGTCCCGATGCCGGACTTAAAAGGCCGATTAAAAGCTCACGCAAAATTTTTAAAGCGACAGCCGTCGAACAGCCGCTGATGTCATAATGCGGCGCCAATTCAACTAGATCGGCGCCGGCCAGCTGACGGGACGGCAGTCTGTGAATCAGGCGCAGCAGGCTTTTTACGTCAACGCCGCCGGGTTCCGGCGTTCCTGTTCCGGGGAACGCGGCAGGATCCAGAACATCCAGATCAAGACTTAAATAGATCGGACGCGATCCGATCAAGGCCAAAACATCCGGCAAAGATTCCAGATCGAAGGGATTCAAGCTGGTGTGGCCGGACCGGGCAAAATCGAATTCCTCCCTAGTTCCCGAACGGATGCCCATCTGGAAAATGCGCCGATCGCCGACCAGATCCCAGATGCGGCGCATCACCGTCGCGTGCGATAGGTTTTCGCCCAGGTAATCCTGACGCAAATCGGCATGGGCATCCACATGAAGGACGCATAAATCCGGCCATCGCTCAAGGCAGGCAGCCACCGCCGGCAAGGTTACCAGATGCTCGCCGCCCAGCATGACCGGCGTCTTCCCGTCGGCTGTGATCCGGGCCGTCGTGCCGCGGATCCTCCCGAGAACCATATTCCGGTCGCCGGGCGCCAGCTCCAAATCGCCGAGATCATGAACCCGGCCGGCCGGAAGTTCGCGATCCAGATATGGGCTGTAGATTTCCAGTCCTGCCGAATCCTGACGCATGGCCGCCGGACCGAAGCGGGATCCGGGTCGGAAAGATGCCGTACCGTCATACGGAGCGCCGAAAAGAACGACGGCCGCTTCGCGAAATGAAGCGTCGCAGCCTAAAAAGCGCGGATCAAGAACCGGGAAACCGGATTCAGGTTCAGCCATACTGTTCATCCTGGGCCTCCAGGGCTTCGTGCACATAGGTCGGCAAAGCAAATGACGCCCGGTGCAGTTCGGTATTAAAATAACGGGTCTTCAAACCGATGGCCTGCCAGTCATCCGGTCTGGCATCATGCAGCGGATGAAATTTTTTAGAAGCAAAGCCAAAAAGCCAGTGGCCGGAAGGATATGTCGGCATATGAAAATCATAGACTTCGGCAATCGGAAATGTTTCCTTGATCTTGGCATGGGAGCGGCGCATTTCCCGGGCATAAGCCGCATAGTAAGGACTCTCGTGCTGATTGATCAAAATACCCCGCTCATTAAGCGCGTCAAAGCAATGATGATAAAAAGCATAAGTGAACAGTCCTTCGCCGGGACCAACCGGATCGGTCGAGTCAACCAGAATCAAGTCGTAGCTGCCGGGCGCGGCGTCGGCGACGAAACGCAAGCCGTCCTGGAAGTGCATCCTGATGCGGGGGTCCTGATCCAGCACGGCGGCGGTCTGCGGCAAATAGCGCTGACACAGCCGGACAACACGTTCGTCGATTTCCACCAGATCAACGCTTTCGACCTGCGGATAACGGGCAACCTCCCGGGCCGATCCGCCGTCGCCGCCGCCGATGATCAAAACCCGGCGTATATCGGGATTAACGCAAAAAGCCGGGTGACAAATCATATCGTGGTACATAAACTCATCTTTGGCGGTTACCATCATCAGTCCGTCCAGCGTAAAGAACGTGCCAAAAGTATCCGACTCAAAAAAATCGATTTGCTGAAAAGGGGTTTGCTCACTGTACAGCTGCTTGCTGACCTGGATTGAAAAACGGGTGTCGGGGGCGTGATATTCGCTATACCATAAATCCATATTGATAGCGCTCCTTTCATTCGGCCGGTTCACCAAGAACCTGAATCATATCCGGATCATCGGCGTTGTTCATGACAACGCAATTTTGCTGGCGGTAAAACCGGTAATGTTCGACGATACTCTGCGACATTTTTTCTCCGGGAATGGCTAAAGGGATTCCCGGCGGGTAAATCATAATCGACTCGGCGCAGATTTCGCCGACCGCCTTGTCGATCGGCACCAGGCGTTTGGGACTGTAGAAAGCTTCGCGCGGCGATACGACGGTCATCGGTTTTTCGAAAAGGCTGCTCTGATCAAGCAGAAACGGGCTGTTTTTGCCATAATAGCGGCCGGCTATGCTTTGGAAAGCATCCACCAGGCGGCTGATCGTCGTTTCATCGTCGCCGATGCCGACCACAGCCAGCACCACATAGGTCTCCGCCAGTTCCAGCTGAATGTTGAATTCCTGACGTATCAGGTCGTACATCTGAAAACCGGTCAAACCCAGATCATTGACTTTCACAACGATCTTCGTCTCGTCATAATCGTAAAAGCCCTGTCCGTTAATATCCTCACGGGTCAGCACCTGCAGGCCCGGCGTGGCGGCCAGTTTTCTTTTGGCGTCCTCAACGGCGTGAAAAATGGTCTCATAACGAGCCTGGCCTTCCATAACCAGATTGCGGCGCGCCAGGTCGAGGCTGGCCATCAGAAGATAGGAAGCGCTGGTTGTCTGCATCAGATTGATCACCGTCAGCATCTGGCTGTGTTTGATAATCCGCTCATTTAAGAGAAGAACCGAGCTTTGCGTCAGTGATCCGCCGGTTTTATGCATGCTGACCGTAGCCAGATCCGCGCCCAGCGCGCTGGCGTTATCCGGGAATTCCGGATGGAACGGAAAATGCGCGCCGTGGGCTTCATCCGCCAAAACCATCATCTGATGCCGATGGCATAGTTTGATAATCGCCCGGATATCCGAAACAACGCCGAAATAAGTCGGATTGATCAGCAATACGGCTTTGGCATCCGGATTGTCATGGATGGCGCGTTTCACTTGTTCATATGAAATGCCGTTGGCGATGCCGTACTCCCGGTTGATTTCCGGTTCGATGAAAACCGGCGAGGCGCCGCTGAGAATGATGCCGTTGATGGCCGATTTATGAACATTGCGCGGCAAGATGATCTTATCCTTCGGGCCGCAGGCCGCCATGATCATAGCCTGGACACCGAAAGTCGAACCGTTGACCAGCATATAGGCATAATCGGCGCCATAAGCATCGGCGAGCAGGACTTCGGCTTCGCGGATGATGCCGGTCGGGTTGGACAACATATCGAGTTCCTTCGTCGAATTGGCGTCCAGCCGGACCGTCCGTTCGCCGATGAACTCGCCGAGACCGGCATGCAGACGCTTCTTATGGCCGGGCACGTCGAAATGGACCAGGCCGGCATTGGCATATTGATCCAACGCTTCGTATAAAGGCGCGCGGGCTTGCTTATTCTTCATTGATCTGCTCCCTCCGCTTCGCTCAATCGATCCACGGCATATTGCGGCCGTTGTAGATCTCATCCATTTCGCGCGTGATTTTCCGGGTAATCATCCGTACTTCTCCCGGATGCAGATCCGTTTGGGAATAACCAAAGAGATAATTATCCAAATTGAAATTTTTCAGTTTGCATTTGGTATGGAATATATTTTCCTGATACACATTGACATCGATCATCTGATAATTGGCTTTAACTTGCGCCGGTATGAAATTTTGGATCGACGTTATATTGTGATCGATAAATATTTTTTCGCCGGTTATCTGGCGGGTAAAACCACGGACCCGATAATCCAGGGTCATGATGTCCGCGTCAAACGACTGGATCAGGTAGCTCAACGCTTTAAGCGGCGATATCTGGCCGCAGGTCGACACATCGATATCGGCCCTGAAGGTCGCGACGCCGCCGTCCGGATGATACTCGGGATAGGTATGCACGGTTATGTGGCTTTTGTCCAGATGAGCCAGGACAATTTCCGGAATCGGGCCGGGCATTTCGTTATCTTCCGGCTTGTTTGACGAATGGTTCGGGTCGATCGCCTCTTCGCAGATCAAGATGGTGACGCTTGACCCCTGGGGATTGTAATCCTGCTTGGCAATGTTCAGAATGTTCGCCCCGATAATCTGGGTCACATGCTCGAGGATTGTTGTCAGGCGCTCGGCGTTATATTGTTCGTCGATGTACGCAATATACGCGTTGCGGTCTTCAACCGACTTGGCATAGCAGATGTCGTACAGGTTGAAGCTAAGTGTCTTTGTCAGGTTATTAAACCCATGCAATTTGATTCTGCCCATGTTGGTTTTGTTCATTTCAGTATAAAAATCCTCCTCCTACTCAGTCAGAATATTTTTAAGAAATTAAAAGCGATTATAGCATAATCATTTACCGATAAAAATAAAATATTTTGAAAGATCAACCGATTTTATCCAGCCGGCCGTCTTGCTTTTTCGCATCTTTTTCCCGCAGCAGTACCGCATAGGGTTTTGCCTGGGCCAATTGCTGAAT
>CAYRWC010000218.1:0-5157 GCA_964427795.1 uncultured Oscillospiraceae bacterium
GGCGATAAAGATCAAAAACTTTTCGAAGCAGGCGTTGCCTACTTCCGCCTCTGATCCCAATACGCTTTAGATCCCGACCTGCATTTTTTGTCGGATTTTGTCGCCGGATGCCGGCTGCATCACCTCGCCATCTCCTTTATGCTGATGGAGAGGTGATGTTTTATGTTCCGTAAAAAAATGAGACGCGTAAAAGATCAAGTGGATAAACAAGGCCGATTACCGCTGTGTTCCGACTTCATTTTCACTTTGGTTCTATTGATTTGTTTTTTGGCAGCCGGCTGCCGTATAAACGACGGCCCGATAACCGGAAAAGAAAAAATTGCCGGTATAACGACGTCTATGACGATCAACAATAATAACATGACGATAGAACAAACGGACGTCATAACCAGATGCCAAAAAAGGTATGCCGATTCTCTGCGAGCCGGCGAGAAAACAGCTGAAAAAGCTGATTTACAGGCAGGGAAGCCATTTGGCATTCAAATGAAGATCGCTGGGGCTATCGGCTATTTTGCCGGGCAAACCAATGCTTTAGGTCAAAAGAGGGCAGATCATCCGCACCGCTTTTTAGCTATGGAAAAACTGCGGGTTTATCTGGATTTTACCAGCCCGCCGCGGACAATCCGGCTTTATTTTGCGTCGCAAGAATATAATTTGGCCGGTGTAGACGGGCAGACCCATTATGAAACCTATCTTCATATTCCGGAATTGCCGTCGACGTTGTCCTGGACAGATCAAAGATTGGCTCCGTCTATGACGATTCAGGCTGAAGCTGTCGACAGAAGCACCCCGCCTAATCATATCGGCGCGGTTATTGACGATATTGAGCTGACCGGCTCTGTTCATGATATCGTTCACGCGCAGATTGCCGGCCCGGATTGATTTCGGTTCCGGTCAGGTCATGAACGGGCATGATCCATTTGATATCTCAGATTAGCCAACAAAATTTCCGGACTGGCTCCGGCATCCGGCTGCAACGGCACTTCATCAGTTTCAGGCAGAACCGGAATGGCATCTGCCGGTTCTGCGGACGCGCCCGGATCAGCTTTCGTTTCATCTTTGGCGTGGAGTGCTTCCGGATGTTCGGTGTAGGCATAACAGTAATTATTCTCGCCGTAATAAACATAAAAATATGCTACCGGAAAAGCAGCCATCCGGTCAATATAACAGAAAATCGGATGCTTCAGTTTTTTCGCGGTGCGGACCATGGCGCGGAAATCCGTGGCGGCAATACACCATTCCGGTTCCCAGGCTTTATCGCCGATCAGCATCAGACGGCCGCGGGCTTGACGCAGCATCCGGCGCAGGTTTTTCTTGAAATGATCTTTCTGACGGCTGCGGGTGGTTGTCAGCAAGACGACCAAGGAAAGCAGGCATAAAGCCGCAGCGCCGGCGAAGAAGGGCAAAGGGATTGCTTTCAAGGTAAATTGATAACGCAGCACCTGGCGTATCGGTTTGAAGCCGCCTGCCGGTGTCGTTGATTGGCGGGTAATTTGAAACTGCGGCTGTTTGACAGGGATGAATAATGTCGGCGCATCTGTAAAAACAACCGGTCCGGTCGCCAATTGTGCGGTAACCTGAACCTTGAGCGTAACAGCCAAATCATAGGATGCGGCGATAGTACTCTGGCCGGCAAAAAGATCGGCCATCGCGCGGTACTCGTCCATATCAAGCTGTATCGTGCGGGACAGCTGCCAATCTTGTCCGTTTTGAACCTGTTCATTTTGCGCAGATAAAACAGAAACCGGCTTCTCGAGCAAAATAGTCGCCGGGTTTGCAGCATCGTGAACCCGGATGACAGCATCGATCTGATAGGAAGCCGCCAGATCGGCCGGCCGGTCAATCTGCAGACGATAGGTGAATGTCGGCTCAACAGACCGGGTCAGATCATCAAGATAGACTTGATCCATGCCCAGTGTTTCTTGTTTGCTGAATGAGTTCTCTTTCAAATGGACAAGGTAATCAATGGCGCTGGATGAATCGGCACGCAAGACATTAGTGTCATAAGAAAAAGCAATTGGCCGCCAGGCTGAATAACCGGAGAACAAGGAGATGGCCAGCAGCAAGGAAAGAACCAGAATCAGCAGGCGGCGGGGTATCCTATGCATGCTGTAGCGCTTTAAATGCCTGCGGTGCGACCCGGTTGTTTTTTTTGTCTGATTTGGCATCATAGCGGTTCTGGTATTTTGTTTCATCAGCCGATCCTCCAAAAACAAGGCAGTCTGGTAAAGCTATGAACAGACTGATTATGACAATGATATTACAAATTGTATCACGAAACCTGATTGGTAACCAGCGGCATATCATGAAACAAGGCCTGATATCGGGAAAAAGGAGAAATAATTCTTTCATTTTCACACGTATGTTACAAAAAAATGACCGAAATTTGACAAGATCTGTGAACCCTTTTATAATAAGCCTATGATTTGGATAAATTCGCCCATCAGAATAATCAAAAAGACGGCAGAAAAACTGGATTTGCAGCAACTAAAAACAATGTTATTCACCAGACGTGAGGTGACCATGAACAAGTGGTTTTTCCGCACCATCGGGCTGATCATTGTCGCAGCAATGGCCGCAGCAGTTACTATCTTACCCAATAGCCAATTACTCCTGGCTGTTGACCAATCACGCATACCTGCCTATGTCGTGATCACATCGCCCGAGGGAACAACAAATCAAATAACTTTTGCCGATAACCTGGTCAAAGCAATCGATGAAGCCGGTATTGCTTTAGGCGAATACGACTTGCTCAGTCTGCCCGACGACACGGCTCTTGAACCGGGTCATGAATACGCTGTAACGATTACCCGGCGCAGCCGCGTGACGCTGACCTGGAGCGGTTTTGAACTGGATACCAGCAGCGAAGTAATTTCCATGGGCGATCTGATGTCCCGTTCCGGCTTCAGCGATCTGGACTTAAGCGACGGCAGCCGTATCGAACAGAATAAAACCGATTCGGCAGTCGTTGACGGCGGCGAGATTGCCTATGTCAATGTCGATAAAAAAGAAGTCCGCACCTACGAGACCATCCCGTTCAGCACGGTTTATATCGACGACGCCACGCTGTACGAAGGCAAAACGGCCGTTAAGACAGAAGGGCAGAATGGCCAGAGAGCGTTGATTTTTGAAGAGACTTACGAGAACAATGTCTTTATCGGTTCGGTTCAAGTCAGGACAGAAATTATAACCGAGCCGGTTCAGCAGGTCATTTGCAAAGGAACAAAAAAGAAGATTGTCATCGCGGCGATAAATGCCCGGACCGCAAACAGCAAGGTTGTCAGCAGTTTCAACAAGATCAGAGATCTGCTGCGCAAGAACGGTAATGCCAATTATCAGGATTTTGCCGACAATGGCAACGGAACGATCACCGTTGACGGGAAGACGTTTGAGTACATCGAAGTGAAAAAGCGGACAATCACCATGTATGACGGTTTAGAGTGCTGTCTGCAGAAGGGCTGCCATACGCCGGCGATCAATCACAACACCGCCAGCGGCATACCGGCTCAGCGCGGACTTGTGGCAACGTACGGTTACCGGGAAAACGGGAAGGTGATCGGCACCGCCCTGCCTTTGGGCGCCACGATTTTCATCGAAGGTTACGGTTTGGCGGTAGTAGCCGATGTTCATGGCGTCAGCAGCAATCCGAACCTGATCGACGCCTGCTATGACGCGGGCGAAATCAACAGCGGCGCCGTAACCTGGGGCAAACGATACAAACGCGTCTATATCCTTTCACTACCTTAAAGAAACGAGTCTGCGGCAGTTATGGATAAAAAGGCAGTACAGGATTTATGCGCCCGTTTTCAGATAAAGCCCTCCCACACATTGGGTCAGAATTTTTTGGTGGACAGCCGTGTGATCGATCAAATCATCAAGGCTGCCGATATCCATGATGATGATCTCGTCATAGAGATCGGTCCCGGTCTGGGCGCGCTGACGCACGATCTGGCCAGGAAGGCCGGACGGGTTATCGCTCTTGAACTGGACCGCTCGCTGATCGTTCCGCTGCAGGAGCTGCTGGCTGAGTACAGCGAAACCTGCCGGGTGATCCAGGGCGATGCCCTGCAAGCCGATTTTGCCGCGTTAACCGCCGAATGGCCGGCTTCCGTGAAGGTAATGGCCAATCTTCCTTATTACATTACAACACCGCTTATTGAAAAAGTACTGCGGGAATTGCCCGGCAGCCGGCAGCTGATATTTATGCTGCAGAAAGAAGCTGTCGAACGTCTGCTCGCCTCGCCCGGAACAAAAAGTTATAGTCCGCTGGCTGTACTGGCCGCCAGCTTCGGCCAGGCGAAAAAAATAACGGATGTTCCGGCGGCTTCATTTTATCCTCAGCCGCATATCGATTCCAGCGTTGTCCGTCTGGATGCAACCGGACAGCTGCCGATTGTCAATTGGAGCGAATATAACCGCTTTCTGAACGCTTGTTTCGGACAGCGCCGGAAGACGTTGGCGAACAGTTTGCGGATAGCCGGCTATCCTGCAGCGATCTTGCAAAAATTGCCGGGCATTTTGCAGACGCTTGGCGCGGCTGATGACGTGCGGGCGGAAAAACTCGACAAAAACCAGTTTTTCAACCTTTTTCAGCAAATTAAACAACTGCAGAAGTAAATATTACATGAATTTTCATGTCGAATTGTCAAAATGCGGCTTCACAAGTTGACCGATCCTGTGTTAAGATTATCTTGGCACAATTTGGATCAACATTCATTTTGCTGTCGCGACAAAATGCAAGTTGGATATGAGAAACTTGCAAATTGTTTATGAGACCAAACCTCGACAGAGGCATGAAAGGAAGGTATCAACATGAAATGTACCAATCAAACCGTCAACAAATGGGTTGAGGAGATGGCGTCTCTGACCAAACCCGATCAGATTGTCTGGATCGACGGTTCTGAGGCAGAAAGAAAAAATCTTGAGCAGCAGGCTTTTGCTACCGGAGAATTGATTGAACTGGATCAGGAAGCTTTACCTGGCTGCGTTTATCATCGGACAGCAGAAAACGATGTGGCGCGCGTCGAAAACCGGACCTTTATTTGCACGAGCAAAAAAGAAGACGCCGGTCCGACCAACAACTGGATGGAACCTAAAGAAGCTTATGCCATGCTGACCAAACTGTTCGACGGCTCGATGAAGGGCCGGACCATGTAT
>CAYRWC010000219.1:0-5153 GCA_964427795.1 uncultured Oscillospiraceae bacterium
TGAGCGGCAGGCCGATCCGCCACAATGTCGCGATGACCGGCGAGATTACGCTGCGCGGCCGCATTCTGCCGATCGGCGGTCTGAAAGAGAAAGTAATCGCCGCTCACCGGGCCGGCATCGACACGGTTTTGGTTCCGGTTGAGAACGAGCGGGATATCGCCGAGATTCCACAGACTGTCCTTGGCAAAGTCAAACTGATCCTGGTATCCACGATGCAGGATGTCTTTAATCAGGCTCTAACAACAACGGACCGCTCATAAGGCGGTCCGCTGTTGTCAAGATACCGGAACAATAAATCGTTGATCGTTAATTCGCCAAAATAGTCTGCCAGATCCGGTCGTAAGTGGAATCGATTTCATCGCCGGAATAGTAGATTTCCAGTGTTTTCATCGTTTCGGCGTCCGGATAATAGCTCTTGTTGTTCGTTATTTCCGGCGGCAAAGCATCAATTACGGAAGTATTGGGCGATGAGTAGCCGACATAGACGGCGTTCATCAGGGCAATGTCCGGCTGATACATAAAATTGATGAAATCCATGGCGCCTGCCGGATTAGCGGCATTTTTCGGGATGCACATCATATCGACCGATAAATTTGAGCCTTCCGGCAAAACATATTGCAGCATTTCGGGGTCTTCGCCGCCGTCCTCGAGCTTTTGCCGGCAAACGGCATGATCGCCGGACCAGGCTACGCCGGCGACCAATTCGCCGCTGACATATTTATCCTTCAGCTCATCGATACCCAGAAGCGGCTTGACCGTTTTGCGTTGATCGATCAGAAGTTGTTTGGCTTCTTCCAGTTGCTTTTCATCCATGCTGTTTAAGCTGTAGCCAAGATAATTGAGCGCTACGCCGATCGATTCGCGCATGCTGCTGTACATGCCGATCTTGCTTTCCTGTTGTACGTCAAAAAGAATTTTCCAGACATCCTTGGCCTTATTCGAGGTAATCTTGCCCAGAACGTCCTGATTGTAAATCAAACCGACTGTACAATACATATAAGGAACGGCGTAATTCGCCACCTGATCGCTGATGCTCTTGTCGGCGTCGTATTGCAGCGTACTCAGGCGCGTATCCAGGTACTTGCCGACATTGGGCATCTTGCTCATATCCAGCGTCTGCAGCATACCTTCCTTGATCAAACGAACCACCATATAATCGGACGGCACAATAATATCAAAAGATTCTTTTGACAGCTTGGGGTACATCTTTTCATTATCGTCAAAGGTCTGGTAATTGACGTCATATTGCGGATAAGCCTTTTCAAACTCGGCGATTACATCCTTGATCGGATAATCCTTGCCGTACAAAGTATAAGTGTCTTCCTCACCGGCGATATACTCGCCCCAGTTGTAAATAACCAGCGGCGTCTTTTTTTGGCCGGCGCTTTGACATCCTGCCAAAAGAGTGGTGGTCAGGAAACAGAAAACCAGCAACAGAACCAGGACTTTTTTCTTCATGGGTGCATTCCTCCGTTAGTCTTTTTCTTCAGGCCGCGATTGCTGCGGATGTTGACAAGCAGCAGCAGAATCAGGACGCTGACGAACATCAAGGTAGAGAGGGCGTTGATCTGCGGATTAACACTCTTGCGCGCCATGGAATAGATCGTAATGGCCAGAGTGGACACCTGATTGCCCGCGGTAAAATAACTGATGACAAAATCATCGATCGATAGAGTAAAAGTCAGAATCAACGCCGTAATGATGCCCGGCATGATTTCCGGCAGCAGGACTTTGACGATAGCCTGACGCGGCCGGCAGCCCAGATCAAGCGCCGCTTCAAACAAATTGCGGTCCATTTGTTTCAGCTTTGGCGATATGGATAAAATGGCATAAGGAATATTGAAGGCAATATGGGCCAGCAGCAAGGTGGCAAACCCGGTCTGCATATGGATAAAATAGAATAAGAGCATTAAAGCCACACCGGTTACCAGATCGGGGCATATATTGGGGATATAGGTAATGTTCATGATCAGGTTGCGCAGCCGCCGGCGCATGGTATTCAAACCGATGCAGGTCAGGGTGGCGATCAGGGTCGAGACGAGTGCCGAAACAATGGCGACAATCAGCGTCACCCGCAGAGCCTGCAGAATATCATCATTCTGCATGAGTTTCCGATACCAATCCAGCGTGAAACCGCCCCATACGGCGCGCGATTTTGCCCGGTTAAAGGAAAAAATGATCAGCACGACGACAGGCGCGTAGAGAAAGAGGAAAACCAGAGCCATATAGCCATTTCTAATCAGCTTTTTCATCCGATCAATCCGCCCCCCTCGCTGCTTTCTTTATCATAGCTCGACAACATGCGCATGCTGGCCAAAACAAAAATGAGAAGCAGTATCGACAAAGCTGATCCGGTGGTCATATCGCGCGACACCATGTATTGGCGCTCGATCGCATTGCCGATTAAAAGATAGCGGCCGCCGCCCAAAAGATCCGGAATGAGGAAGGTCGTCATAGCCGGCATGAATACCATGTTGATGCCCGACATGATGCCCGGCAGGCTGAGCGGGAAGATGACCCGCGTAAACGTCTGCAGCTGATTGGCGCCCAGATCCTCCGCGGCTTCCACGATGCTGGGATTGATTTTAACCAGGACGGAATGAATGGGCAGAACCATAAACGGCAGGTAATTGTAAACCATGCCCAGCCCGATGCCGAAATCGTTATAAAGGAATTGAATGGGACCGATATTTAAAAATCCCAAAAAGGTGTTGATGATCCCCTTCGGTTCCAGCAAAGCCAGCCAGGCGTACGTACGCAACAACGTGTTCATCCACATCGGCATGACAAACAAAAAAAGCAGAAAATTGCTGCTGCCGCGCCGTTTCTTCGACCGTTCCGCCAGAAAATAAGCTGCCGGATAGCCGATAGCCAGGCAGACCAGCGTGCTGACCAAAGCGATTTCCAACGATTTGGCGAACACGTTGATATAGATCGGCACTTGTATATCGATGCCGAAAAGGCTGTTTAAACCTAAAATGTTCAGCGCGACCGTATCGGTCATACTGAAGACGTTGCGAAAGCCGACCATGGTAAAAAACAAATGGCCGGCGGCGTCATAAGCGGTAAACGCATAAAAAGCGACCAGCAGCAGCGGAGCCAGCGTGAAAACGAGCATCCATAAAATATAGGGATAAGCCAGGCGGCGCAGGTTCATTACCAATTCGCCTCCCCTACGGATTCAGAAGGCGGTTCCTCCTGATCCTCCTGCTTTATGACGCGGTCCGGCGAATAAGCCGATTTGCGCATGATATGGATTTCGTCCGGATCAAAAGTCATACCGACCCGTGAACCTTCGGAAACGCGGTCGGTGCTCTGGATCATCCACTCAAAACCGTCGGCTTCGACGAGCATTTCGTAATGAACACCTTTAAAGACCACCGAGGTCACTGTGCCGTTGACCGTTGTTTCGGACGGCTCGACGATCTGAACGTCTTCCGGCCGGATCACCACATCGACCTCCTCCTCCGGAAAGCGCGTGTCGACGCAAGTGAAAAGCCGGCCGGCGACGGCGACTTCATAATCGCGTTCCATTTTGCCGGGCAGGATATTGCTTTCGCCGATAAAATCGGCCACAAATGCATTTTTCGGTTCATTGTAGATGTCGATAGGGGTGCCGATCTGCTGGATCAGGCCCTCCTTCATGACAATAATCGTATCCGACATGGTCAGAGCTTCTTCCTGGTCATGGGTAACATATACAAAAGTGATACCCAGCTGCCGCTGCATATCCTTCAACTCAATCTGCATGTCCTGACGCATTTTCAGGTCCAAAGCGCCAAGCGGTTCGTCGAGAAGCAGAACCTGCGGCTTGTTGACGATAGCCCGGGCGATGGCCACCCGCTGCATCTGACCGCCTGACAGCTGATCGACCCACCGGCCGCCGTATCCTTCCAGATCGACCGTACGCAGCGCCTGTTCAATGCGCGTTTTCATCTCAGCTTTCGGCGTCTTTTTGACAGCCAGCCCGAAAGCGATATTATCATAAACATTTAGATGGGGAAATAAGGCATACCGTTGAAAAACAGTATTGACTTTGCGCAGATAAGGCGGCGTCGCCAGGATGCTCCTGCCTTCGAAGAGGACGTCTCCGGAATTCGGCTGCTCGAAACCCGCTAAAATGCGCAGAGTCGTCGACTTGCCACAGCCGCTGGGGCCAAGCAAAGTGATAAACTCATTGTTCCTGATATAGAAAGTCACATCGGTCAAAACATGAGCGTCGCCGAAAAATTTATTCACGCCGACAACTTCGATAATATGTGAAGAACCGGTGGAGTCCGCCAGAACCTGACGGATTTCACGGGCAGCCGTCTGGTTTGAATGATTAATTTTGTCCTTTGCGAATGAAATCATGCGTCTTTCCTCCGTCAGAAACTGGGTGGCGTTGAAATCCAGAGAATGCGTGCGGCTCTTTTACCGCTATTGCTTAAATAATGGGGCTCATTGGGCCGGATCATAAAGCTGTCGCCTCGTCGGGCTTTCAACTTTCGATTGCCCAGATGGATCGTTATCGATCCATCCAGAACATAACCGAATTCCTCACCTTCATGCGGATTGTCGGGATATGTCGATCCGTCAGGATTCAAAGTAACCAGAATCGGCTCCATCTCATTCTTCTGAGCATTGGGAATCAACCAGCAAATTCGGCTGCCGGACTCGGCATCATCCTTGACGGCAAAATCATCCTGAGTAAAAACAACCTTTTCATCAGTCTGTTCTTGAAAAAAGTGGGGCAAATCAGTTCCCAGCGACTCCAAAATATCCATAAGCGTCGCGATGGAAGGCGATGTCATATCCCGTTCCAACTGTGAAATAAAACCCTTGGACAATTCACAACGGTCGGCGAGTTCTTCCTGTGTCAGGTTGTTTGCCTGACGGAGAAATTTGATTTTTTCGCCAATGTTCACATCTGCCGCCCCTTTTCACACCAATTTGTGTAGCGATAATAATAAACATTGAGTTTACTATTACTAAACATGCACGCCTATTATACAAATAGGAAGCAGACCTGTCAATGAAAAAAAACGATCTGAAAACTTGAGTATTTGAGCGAGGAAAGGTGCAGGGGTATACACCAAGCGAGTTCGGGCGAAGCCCGATTGTCCGAGCGACTGGACCCCCTGTCATTTTTCGGGGAAAACGATCCGAGCGCT
>CAYRWC010000220.1:0-5146 GCA_964427795.1 uncultured Oscillospiraceae bacterium
TTATAAAGAGCGTTGGGAGGAACAGTGATGATCGTACAATCAGTATTACCGGTAACCGCGACATCATCAGCGTCGGGCCCGGCCGGCGTGAGCAGTGATTCGTCGTCGACAGATATTGAAAATCGCCTTAAAACACTGCGAAAAGAAATTATCAATCTGCAATCGCTGATTACCGAGGAAACACAAAGCGGCGATGACGCGGACACAAAGCAAAAAAAGATCGAAGCCATGCAGGTCCAGATCCAACAATTGGAACTGCAGATCGAGCGCCTGCAAAGGCAGCAAAACCAGCAGGATAAGCCCAATAATTCCGCTGATTCTGCGGTATTGTCGATTTCTGATCAGGAACAGCATGTCAATTCCGGTGTAATCGATCTCCTGATTTGAAATGTTGACGATAATGCTTCATGAATCAAGTCATATCATTTTAAGATAGGACATTTGCAGCGCGGGCATTGGTCCTGCTGAGCGTCGACAAAAGACAGACAAGCCGCGCACATGATTTGCTTATCCCGTGATTTGTCAAATTTCTCGTAATAAAGCAGCCCTTTGTGGTGCCGGACCCGGTCGCCGACCGCATAGTACTCGTAAAGAGCCGGCTGGTCATACCATTTATGTTTTTTAACACGGCCGGAATCCTTGCGGATTTTAAGGACATACTGCTGACGGTATGATGTCGTATGGTCATCGTCATGATGTTCGACGACCCGATAAGTTTTTTTGTCGGCGACGACGCCGTCCCAGGTATTATCCATGCCGCGCCGCAGTGTCTGGAGCAGGGCGATCATTAAGAACATGCCGCCGATCCCCATCCCGTAATAAAGGGAGACCGGCCAGTCGATTTCGCCCGAAAAATGCCCGTAAATCGGGAATCCGGCCATAGCGGCAACCGCCAGAATCAAAGCGAACAGAAAGGACCATTGACGGGATGCCTTCTTATAACGGTCAAAAGACGGATCACTGATCCGCGGTGAAAAACCGACCGGAAACACCGCCGATGATGTTGGCGGCATAGCGGCGCCGCAGTTTTTGCAGAAGTTCTGCCAATCTTGCATTTCGTATCCGCATTGTGGACAAAACATATGATTAACCCCTTCTATTTTGCATAATTTCATTATAAGCAGTGGTAAAACCGTTACAAGATCCGGTCTGTTTTTGTCAATGACATTGCGTGACATATCGGAACAGATGCCGATCATTGATTCACAGATGTTGTGGTATAATAAACAAACGGCCGCTTGGCGGCATAAACCATGCCGCGGCAAATCCGCCGGGACGGCAGGAAATTGATAAAAGGCTCTGGTTGCAATGAATCTGATTAAACTTGATCAAATTACAAAATCTTACGCCGACCGGCTGATCTTGCAGCAAGTTGGTTTTAATGTTCAGGAAGGCGATAAAATCGGGATAGTCGGCGTCAATGGATCAGGCAAATCAACGTTGATGCGGATCATAGCCGGACTGGAAAAGCCGGATTCCGGACAAGTAACCTCCATGCGCGGCTTGCGGCTGGAATATTTACCGCAGCAGCCCGATCTGCCGGGCGACGCGACGATACTTGAAGCTGTGCTGCACGGTTATTCGCCGTTGATGCGGCTGGTCAGGGATTACGAAACGGCTGCGGTTCTTCTGAACGAGCATCCGGAGGACCCGGCGCTGCAAAAACGTTTGGTTCAATTGTCGGCCCGTATGGATGAAACCGACGGCTGGAATCTGGATCATGAGGCTAAGACCGTATTGACCCGCTTAGGTTTGGAACAGTTCGGCCGAAAGGTCGCCGACCTTTCCGGCGGGCAGAAAAAGCGCGTGGCTATTGCCGCCGCCTTGATCAATCCGGCCGATCTGCTTTTGTTGGATGAACCGACCAACCACCTGGATCCGGATACTGTTGAATGGCTGGAGCAATATCTGCGTGCGTTTAAAGGCGCTTTATTGATGGTTACCCATGACCGTTATTTTTTGGAGCGGGTGACCGGCATTATGCTTGAACTCGATCAGACCCGATTATATCGATATGAAGCGAATTATGAGAAATGGCTGGAACAGAAGGCCGAACGTGAAGAACAGGCTCTGGCGGCCGAAATGAAGCGCGAAAATCTCATGCGCCGGGAGCTGGCTTGGATCCGCCGAGGCGCCCAGGCTCGCTCGACGAAACAAAAAGCCCGTATCGAGCGATTTGAGAAGCTGGAGCAGCAAGCCGTTGTCACGGGCGGCGCGGTTTTGGATCCGGCTGCGGCCGCCTCGCGTCTGGGTCGCAAGACTTTGATTCTGGAACATATCGGCATCAGTTTGGGCGGTCGCCGGCTTATCCGCGATTTTTCAACAATTATGGACAGACGGGAACGGTTGGGTCTGATCGGACCTAACGGCTGCGGCAAAACGACTTTATTGAAGATCATTGCCGGTCTGATAAAACCGGATGAAGGAACCAGAGATATCGGCAGCACGGTGAAAATCGGTCTTTTTACACAGGAAAGCGCGACTGTCGGCCCGGATCTCCGGGTGATCGAATGGCTGCGCCAAACGGCGGAAGTCATCCAAACCGACGAAGGCACATTTACTGCCGCTCAAATGCTGGAACGTTTTCTTTTCCCGCCTGCTCTCCAGTGGACACCGGTCCGTCTGCTGTCCGGGGGTGAACGGCGCCGTCTGGATTTGCTGCAGGTACTCATGCAAGCCCCCAATGTACTCCTGCTGGATGAACCCACCAATGACCTGGATATCATGACTTTATCGATTCTGGAGGATTATCTGGAACATTTCAGCGGCGCGGTCTGGGTCGTTTCGCATGATCGTTATTTCCTGGACCGTGTCGTGAATAAAATACTGGCGTTTGAAGATCATGGCTGCCTGCGCTGCTATGAAGGCGGATACCAGGCCTATCGGCAGCAAATAGACCGGCTTCAGCGCGATCAGGCAGAACAGCCTGCTCCGGCCGGGGAAAACACTGCGGATCAAACTGCCGGCAGCCACGCGTCGCACCAGACGGTTGTCCGGATGACCATGAACGAGAAATATGAATACGAGCGGATCGACGGCCGTCTGGCCGATCTGGAACAACGCCTGCAAACGCTGCGCCGCCAGATGGATGAATCTGCCAGCGATTACCTGCGTTTACAGACGTTGTCGCCCGAACTGGAGCGAATCGGCGCCGAATATGACGAGGCTATGACCCGATGGGTTTATCTGACCGAACTGGCGGAAAAGATCAGTCAACAAAACGATAATCGTCAGCCCGGTGTTCTGATTACTGAAAAATAGGCTGCCGGTCTTCGTCCCAGGTCTTGAGCAGCTCGATTTCTTCCGCCGTGATGGGGCGATAATTCGGCAGCAGACTCATTGCCAGCCGGAAAAGGCGGATATCGCCGGGTGTTAATGCTGCAGCGACCGGCAGTGACAAGGTAAAGCGCAATGCCAGATCGGCCCGCTGCGGATCATCGATCGGCTGATACCAGCATTTGGGATACGGCCGCTTATCAGCCGGCATATCCTCCGGCCAGGCGCATCGGGCCATTGCTTTCAACGCCAGCAGCGTGACGCCTTTTTCCTGGGCTTTCTGAAGCAGCGGCCGGCCAAATCCATATTTCAGATAGGTCATCCAGCTTAAAGGGAAGAGGACCGATTCGAAAGGAAAACGTTCCAGGCAAGCCAGCGCGGCTTGGTCGGAGTGGGCGGAAAATCCGATATGGCGGATTTTACCATCTTTTTGCGCCTTAACCACGGTTTCCATAACGCCGTTCGGCCCAAATGCAATATCCACATCTTCAGGTGTGGTCATGGCGTGAAGCTGATAAAGGTCAAAATGATCGGTCTGCAAAACGCTGAGCGAATGATTCAAGGCGTCTTCTGCTTCTTGACGCGTACGCTGCTCCGTTTTACAAGCCAGAAAAACATGGTTGCGTTTACCGGCCAAAGCAGGTCCGAGCCTATCCTGTGCGTCGCCGTAGGACGGCGCGACATCGAAATAGTTGACCCCTTGGTCAATGGCTTCGGCTACATATCGGTCGGCGTCCGATTGGGTTTCCTGCATAACGATTATCCCGGCAAAACCAATGACCGACAGTTGCTCACCGGATAAACCATAACTTCTTTTTTCCATATTGAACCTCCTCTTTGCATGATTCTGCCTTGACCGGCAAAATACACCTTGAGTCTATCATAGGAAATAATGGCCATGCGGTAACACAAGCTATAAAAATCGACCTATGAATGATGGTTTCCAGATTTGGTGCGCTTAACGGGACTCGATCTGCTGAAAGCGCTGCTTCTGCTTATACGCTTTTTCCTGATACATCAGAAGGTCAACCGAACGGAGAAATTGCTCGGCATTTTGCTGCTTCAGCCGGTCATATACGGCAGAACCCATACTTAATCCGAGGCGATAGGGCTTGCCGCTGTTTTGGTTATACAGCTCAAAAGCTTCATAAATACGGTTTACGGCCATATGCAAGGCCATTTCATTATTCAGGTTCAGCAGAATATAAAATTCGTCGCCGCCAAAGCGGGCAATCAGATCGTTGCGGCGCAGACTGCATTTCATCAGCCGAACGGCTGTTTGCAGGGCTTCATCACCGACTTCATGGCCGAATTGGTCGTTGATCCGTTTAAAATCATCTAAATCGGCTAAAATAACGGCAAATCCGGGATCTTGCGACGGCCGGCGAATGCGTTCGCCGATCAGCGTTTCAAAATGTTGGCGGTTATAGGTTTCCGTTAAAAAATCAGTATTCATGCCGCGGGTTTGCAGCTGCAGATAGACGATCAGGGTAGACAGCATCATGGATGCCCAGTTCAGGGATAGGCCGAACCAGAACAACTGGATCATCACACCGATAATCGGCGGCAGCATATAAGTCAGCAAAGCCCGAAAATTGCGCGGCTCCAGTTTAGCGCGGCAGCGGATAACGACAAAACCGGAGTAAAATAAAAGTACCATATTGATGGCTATATGGAGCGGATATAATGTTCCGCGAGTATAAAAATTCTCCGGCGAAAGGGTAAAATACCATCCCGTGCGCAGTGAAGCCACGGCCAGGATGGCATTGACGGCGGGAATCGGCATCAAGTGATGTAAAAAAACCATCATGCGGTTCCGGTCGTGATAGATCTGGTAATGGGTATAGAGATTCCATATGAGGGCCGGAAC
>CAYRWC010000221.1:0-1048 GCA_964427795.1 uncultured Oscillospiraceae bacterium
AATCATCAATATATGAATAATGAACTCCGTCTACTTGCAGCATTAGTCGAACTTGATTCTGCAGGCGCGGTGACATCTATCCAAATCGTCCCGATCGAGTGGCGGTAACCATCATTATTTCGGCATTTTACAGCTTGTTAGTCACATTTGTATATACTATAATGAATATAAGTTTATGCAAAGTTTTTGGTCATTATGCAGGGAGGATATACAATGCCGTCATATTCAACGCTTACACCAAAGCAAATCCAACATGAGATCCAAATTTTGGAACAGCGATATCAAGCTTATACCGAGCAAAAATTAAACCTGAACATGACGCGCGGCAAACCGTGCCAGAATCAGCTTAATTTGTCCGCCGGCCTTTCCACCTGCCTTGATGAGTCGGATTTCCGCGCTGCCGATGGTACGGATTGCCGGAATTACGGCGGCCTGGAAGGGCTGCCGGAAGCGCGCGGCCTTTTTGCCGATCTGTTGAAGGTCCAGGCAAGCCAGGTGATGGTTCTTGGCAATTCAAGCTTGAACCTGATGTATGACATGCTGGTGCGCGCCATGTTGTTTCCGGTTCCCGGCGCCGTGCGGCCCTGGTCGACGGAAAACAAAATACGCTTCATTTGCCCGGTTCCCGGATATGACCGGCATTTCTTTGTTACACAATCACTGGGCATCGACATGATTACAGTCCCCATGACGCCGCACGGACCCGATATGGATCAGGTCGAACGGCTGACCGCGGCCGATCCGATGATCAAAGGCATATGGTCGGTTCCGGTCTACAGTAATCCGGACGGCATTACTTACTCGGCGGAAACATGCCGCCGTTTAGCCGCCATGCCGACGGCGGCGCCGGATTTCCGGATATTCTGGGACAATGCGTATGTGGTTCACCATCTTGATCCTGCGCAGCCGGAAAGCACACCGGAGATGTTGTCCTTATGCGCCGAGGCCGGACACCCGGACCGCGTTTTGGAATTTGCTTCCACATCGAAAATTACCTGGGCCGGTTCCGGCATGGGCTTGGGGGCCGCCTTGGCCTTGCTCGCCTTGC
>CAYRWC010000221.1:1058-5142 GCA_964427795.1 uncultured Oscillospiraceae bacterium
AGTCCGGCTAACCTGGCTTATATCCGCAAACAAATGACGGCCCAGACGATCGGACCGGATAAAATGGTTCAGCTGCGGCATGTCCGCTTTTTAAAGGATAAAGCGGGGGTCATGGATCTGATGGCCCGTCATGCCGCCATATTAAAACCAAAATTCGACCTCGTCGCCCAGATTTTAACGGCAGAACTGGCCGATACGGGCGTTTGCCACTGGAAAAATCCCCATGGCGGTTATTTCTTCAGCCTTTTTGTGCTGCCGGGAACGGCGGCAGAAACCGTTCGGCTGGCCAAAGCCTGCGGTGTGGAAGTAACGCCTGCCGGCAGCACCTGGCCGTACGGCAAGGATCCGCAAGATGCCAATATCCGTCTGGCGCCTTCATTTCCGCCGACACAGGAACTGGAAACGGCCGTTCACGTACTTTGTGTCTGCATTCGTCTGGCCGCTTTGCGCCGGATTTCAGGCCAGTAAGATAAACTGCGGGAATTCGGGTTGTTCCGGGTAACCGCGCCGGGAGGAAACATCATGAACGACACTTATCAAAGCCCATTGAACAGCCGCTATGCCAGCCGCGACATGCAGCAGCTTTTTTCGCCGGACCGCAAATTTTGTACCTGGCGGCGCTTGTGGATCGCTCTTGCTGAAGCTGAAAGTGAATTGGGTCTGCCGATAACCGCCGAACAAATTGACGAATTGAAAGCGCATGCCGACGATATCAATTATGACGTGGCGGCCCGTGAAGAAGCGCTGGTCCGCCATGATGTCATGGCTCATGTTCACGCATATGGCGAACAATGTCCCAAAGCGAAAGGGATTATCCATTTAGGCGCCACATCCTGTTATGTCGGCGACAATACCGATCTGATCCTGATGACCGATGGTCTTCGGCTGATCCGCCGCCGGATTCTGGCCGTCATGCGCTGCCTGTCCGATTTCGCGCGGCAGTTCAAAAACTTGCCGACGCTGGGTTTTACCCATTTTCAGCCGGCGCAGCCGGTTACGGTCGGGAAGCGCGCTGCGCTCTGGCTGCAGGATTTACTGATGGATCTGAATGATCTGGATTATGTTCTGGACAGCATCCGCTTTTTAGGCAGCAAAGGTACAACGGGAACCCAGGCCAGTTTTTTAGCTTTGTTCAACGGCGATCACGAAAAAGTGCTGGAACTGGATCGCCGGGTCGCGGAAAAAATGGGATTCAAGTCGCTCTATCCCGTTTCCGGTCAGACCTATTCACGTAAAGTTGACAGCCGGGTCCTTAACGTTTTGGCCGGACTCGCCCAGAGTGCGCATAAATTCAGCAATGACATCCGCTTGCTGCAGCATTTGAAAGAGGTTGAAGAGCCTTTTGAAAAAGATCAGATCGGGTCGTCGGCTATGGCTTATAAGCGCAACCCGATGCGCAGCGAACGTATGGCGTCTTTATCCCGCTATATCCTGAGCGCAGCCGCCAATCCGGCAATGACCGCCGCCGAGCAATGGTTTGAACGGACGCTGGATGATTCGGCTAATAAACGAATTGCCGTACCGGAAGCGTTTTTGGCAGCCGATGCCGTATTGCTTTTATACCAGAATATCGCCGGCGGTCTGGTCGTATACCCCAAAGTAATCGCCCGCCATCTGCAGGATGAGCTGCCCTTCATGGCAACCGAGAATATCTTGATGGCAGCTGTCAAGAAGGGTGGCGACCGGCAGGAGCTGCATGAGAGAATCCGCCGGTACAGCATGGCTGCCGGGCAGCGGGTCAAAGCCGACGGCTTGCCGAACGATTTGCTTGAACAGATCGCCGCCGATCCTGCGTTTTCCTTAAACAGCAATGATTTGGCCGATCTGCTGGATCCGGCCGGCTATATCGGCCGCGCGCCGGAACAGGTCGATGATTTCCTGCGTCAGGATATCGATCCGGTTCTGTCCGCCGACGATCGGGCCGACCCGGCGGCATCGATTACGGTATAAAGGCTTTAATTCATATCGAAGTCAATCCTTTTCGGGCAGGGAACATTCTCCGGCAGCCGACGTCTAAGAACCAGAAATAAAATTCTTTTTGGTTAATAGACGGGAGGATTTACTATGAAGCGTTTAGCAATTTTTCTCATTGCCATCGCGTTTTTCCTGACAGCCTGCAGCGGTCCGGGAGGGCAATCGTCACCGTCGGTTTCTTTCCGGGAAGCGGATGGGAATGTTTCAGGCGCCGGCCGATCCGACAATTATGCCGGCCTTCTGGACTTGATCCGGCAGGCACAGAGTCGGTCTGCATCCCGCAGAGACTTTTATTCGGTTAACGAACTTGCAGACCAGTCGGCGACCGGAGCCATGGCCGCCGAGAAGGATGCCGCTCAATCCGGTGGCGCCGCCGGAAACGGCGCGGATTATTCCTCGACGAATATCCAAGTAGTCGGCGTCGATGAAGCCGACATCATCAAGACCGACGGCCGTTATTTATATCTGGTGGCCAACAACCGCCTCTATATTGTCGATGCCCAGGATCCGGCGCAGATGAAGCTGATATCGACACAAACCTTTAAAACCGGCACCGATAACGCCAAAACCATCACTTATGAATCGCCGATAGAAATGTACCTGGACACGGAACATCAGCGTCTTGTTTTACTGGTCACCGGATCCATCGCTACTGAAACCACCGGACCCGTCGCCACCGAAACCGCCAGCCGGAGTACGGATGCGGCAGACGACGGCGCCGACTCGGACGCGGTCCCTCCTGATGTGGCTGCAATAACGACAGCCGATACGGTAATAGAAACTGCCGGCATTGAACCGCTTGAGGCTTCCGGCATGGGAGGAGCCGCGGCGCCCGGCAGTAAAGACACAGCGGCCGAAACCACTCAAGATGCGGCTGAAAAAGAGAAAATAGCGACCGACGCCGGAATCGCGATGCCTTATTATCAATACCGGCAATATACGACTGTCCGCATCTATGATATTCAGGACAAAGCGGCGCCGGCTATTGTGCGCCAGTTCACGCTGGACGGCTATTACATGACGTCCAGAAAAATTGATTCGGCGCTTTATCTGGTTACCAATCAATACAGCACCCTTTTGATGGATTCAACCGTACCAGCCAAGAACGCCGAATCCGGTTATGGTTTCCCCGCTACCAGCGAGGATGCCGATTTAATCGAATGGACGGCTTTACCGGCCGATAAGATCACCGTTCTGCCGGAAGGGGATATGAACTGTCAGGTTGTTCTGGCCGGCATCGATACCCTGGATGACAGCCGCGCGCCCGATGTCCGTTCGATTATCGGCTCTTCCGGCACTGTATACGCCTCGACGGGCTATCTGTACATCGGTGCCTGGAAAAGCGATTGGGACGGCCGTTCAAACAGTGTACCGGCTTATTCAACGGAGATTTATCGTTTCAAGCTGGCCGGTGCCACGTTGGCCGAAGCCGGCAAGGGAACGGTGCCCGGTTCGATCATCAACCAATTCAGCATGGACGAGTATGACGGATATTTCAGGATCGCCACAACAACCGGCGAAGCCTGGACAAACGATAAAAACACGACATCAAAGAATAATCTTTATATTTTGGATGGCAGTATGAATATTGCCGGACAAATTACCGGACTGGCGCCCGGCGAAACCATCAAATCGGTCCGCTTCATGGGGCAGCAGGCTTATGTTGTCACTTTCCGCAATGTCGACCCGCTCTTTGTCATGGATTTAAGCAATCCAAAGGCGCCGGTTGTGCGCGGCCAGCTGAAAATCCCCGGCTACAGCAGTTATCTGCATCCTTATGACGACAACCTGCTTCTGGGTTTCGGCTATGATGTCATGACCGAAGGGGAAAATGCCTATAATATGGGCTTAAAGGTTTCACTGTTCGACATCAGCAATTTTGACAATCCTAAAGAATTATCGACCGTCGTTCTGGGCGGCCGCGGCTCCTATGCCGACATCCTGTATAACCACAAATCGCTGTTGTTCTCACGCAGCAAGAACTTGATCGCTTTCCCGGCGACTCTGACCGGAAAAGCAGGGAAAAACGCATTGGACTATACCAACCCGACCTATCAGGGCCTGCTGATTTTTACGGTCGGCGCCGATAATCAGCTCAGCCTGCGCGGAT
>CAYRWC010000222.1:0-5105 GCA_964427795.1 uncultured Oscillospiraceae bacterium
AATTTGGCGCCATCGTCAGCTCGGGAGGCAAACCGCAAGACGAGTATGCTTATATTCATGCCGTGCTGGATAAGCTGTCAGAAAAAGCGTCCAGTCTCGAGGTGACTTTGAATCAAAGCTATCCGTTGATCTGGAACGGCCTGTTCCAGGGCTTGCTGACACCCTCGTCGATGCAGGAGGACGAACTGCGGGAGAAACTGGCTTTCCTGAAAATAAGTTTTCAATATCCGCTCTTTTGCCTGGTCCTTCTGCGTATACCGGAAATGCTGCTTCAGGAAATGCGCATGGAGCAGAAAGAGTATATCTTATATGGCCTTTTGGATGGATATAATGAATATCACAACAAGGATGTTAAACTATACGGCATTAAAAACACCTCGTATTCATTGACTTTGATCTGCAACCTAACCGCCGACGCTTGGGGGAAGCGGGATCTCTGGATGGAGGAATTGCGGCGGATATGCCACGGGTATGCCGATTTCTGGCCGGAATTGTGCGTCAGCAGCTGCGTTGGCAAAGCCCGCGAGCTGAGCTTGGCTTATAAAGAAGTGCAGGAACTGGAACCGTATTTTTACTTTATGACCGGCCGGGATTATCTGGCCAAGGATCGGATTCCGGCGTTGAACGGCGAACCACAGAACATACCCGCTCAGGTCATTGAGGATTTTGTCGGACATGTTAAAACCTGGGACATGCCTCAGGCACTGGCCGATATCGAAACACTGGTCACTTGCTGTAAAAGCGGCGAATATACCGTTCAGCAATGCAACCAGCGTTTATTATCGCTGTTGTTTTTCTTCTCACGCTTTGTCCGCAATGCCAATCTGTGTCTGGACGACTTGTTCTATGAGCGAATACACACGGAATTTTTGGAATGCAGCACCATCGACCAGTTTAAAGCATGGATGACCGATACGATGAGCCGTTATTTTCTGTTACAGGATAAAACCGCAAACGGCAAATATTCTTCGATGATCAAGGATGTGACAGTGTATATCGAGCAGCATCTCAGCGAATCGATTTCCCTGGATTATCTGGCGGATTTATATCAGATCAGCGCCAACTACTTAAGACGGCTGTTCAAGGAAGAAACCGGCGTCAATTTTACCGATTATGTTAACCGGAGCAAGCTGAACCGGGCGGCGGATTTGCTAAACAGTTCGACGAAAAACATCGATGAAATTGCCGAAGCCACCGGGTTCAACAGTTCGGCTTATTTTATAAAAAAGTTTAAGCAGGAATACGGCATAACGCCGAAAAAGTTTCGCATGAATGCGGTTACGCAAAAAAACGCGCTCTGAGGCGCCTGGACAGATATGCGCCGTTTACCGTCTGTCTTTTCCGGACAGTGGTATTTTTGCGCCGATATGATGTAAACTAGGATGGAGTCCAAACCGGTATGAAAATGAGCCGGCAATAGAATCCAGGGAGTGACAAAAATGTACTTTGATTTAAAGGTTCCCCGGAAATTCCAATGGTTTACACAATCCCGTTATGGCTTATTTATCCACTGGGGTCCCTACTCCATGATCGGCAGAGGCGAGCAAGTGCTGTTTCGCGAACACCTGGACCCGGTTGCTTATGAACAGATGGCTTGCGCCTGGAATCCCCGGCATTACGATCCTAAAGCCTGGGCCGGCCTGGCCAGGGCGGCGGGGATGAAGTACGCCTGCATGACGACCCGCCATCATGACGGCTACTGTCTGTGGGACAGCGCCTGGACCGATTATACCAGCATGAGGCAGGCTCCCGGGCGGGATTTTATCCGTGAATATGTCGACGCGTTCCGCGCCGAAGGCCTCAAAGTCGGTCTTTATTATTCCTGGTGCGATTTTCGGATCCCCGCTTATTATGCCGGCCCGGCAAAAGACCCGGCCGGTTGGGCCGCTATGAAAACGTATATTCATAACCAGGTGCGGGAACTGTTGACGAATTACGGCAAAATCGATTATTTCTTCTTTGACGGAGTCTGGCCGCGCTGCGCCGAAGAATTGGGGAGTACGGAGCTGGTTGCGGAAATGCGGCGTTTGCAGCCGGACATCATGATCAATAATCGCCTGGGCTACTCGACGGATCCGATGCAGTTGTCCAAATCGGGCGGCGGCCATGACGAGGGTGATTTCGGTACGCCTGAGCACTTGGTCACACCGGAAAACCGGCTGTGGGAATCCAACCAGGTCAGCTACTGGCGCTTGTGGGGTTATGCCAAAGGCGAACGTTGGAAAACGGCGGAGCAGTTCCTTGATCTCCTGTGTTCCTGCGCAACTCACGGCGGCAATCTCCTGATGAATGTCGGTCCCACGCCGGACGGCGAGTTGCAGGAGGAATTCCGGGAACGCGCGCTGGCGGTCGGCCGGTGGCTCGCCAAATACGGCGAGGCTATCTACGGCAATGACGGCGGCGATCTGACAGAGGCTCTGACTTATGGCTATCAGAGCATTAAAGGTCATGATCTTTACCTGATTTTCCGGTTCTGGAGCGGCGATCCGGAATTCAGGCTTGCCGATCTGACCAGTCCGGTTGAATCGGTCGTCCTGATGAGTACGGGCGAGTCGTTGTCTTTTACCCAAAAAGACGACGTTCTGATCTTGCACGGTTTGCCGGCGGCCGTCGATGAAGCGCTGTTCCCGGTGATCAAAATCACCTGCGCCGGCCGTCCGGCCACGAACCAGTGGGGCAAAGAGCGTCTCTGGGCCGGCGATCCGGCGCGTGTTGCCCAATGGGCTGCGCAAAGGGGCGATTCCGGATTTAATGCTCGCAGGTTTTGATTATATAAATGACCGGGAAAAGGAAGTGACATACGATGTATGATGATCTCGCGACTCCGGCAGTCGTTGCCGAATTGGACCAGGTGGAAGAAAATATCCGGGAAATGGTTCGGCTGAATGCCAAACAAGGCATCAGTGTCCGACCGCACATCAAGCCGCATAAAAGCTGTTATTTGGCCCGGCTGCAATTATCCTTGGGCTGCCGCGGCATAACCTGCGCCAAACTCGGTGAAGCCGAGGTTATGGCGGACTGCGGCATCCGCGATATTCTGATCGCCTTTCCGCTGATCGGCAAGGATAAAATGGAACGTCTCGGCGCTTTAATGCAAAAAGCGGATGTTATAACGATCGTCAACAGCGAAACGGGCGCCGCCCAGTTATCCGAACTTGGCCTGAGCTCCGGCAAAAAGGTCCGCGTTCTGATCGAGATCGACGGAGGCATCCGCCGCGGCGGCTTGCAGCCGGGGGTGCCGGCTGTGGCTTTTGCCCGGGCGATCCGTCATCATCAGGGCATTGAAATTATCGGTCTGCTTTATTATGGCGGAACGATTTATAGCGAGACCACCCTCGAAGGCTTTGACCGCGTCACGCGTCTGGAGCATGACAATATGCTGCAAACGGCAGACCTTCTGCGGCAGGCGGGTTTTCGCATGGAAATCCTCAGCGGCGGCAGTTCTTATTCGTCTAAACGGCCTCAATTCCTGAACGGTATTACGGAGGTCCGGCCCGGCCATTTCATCTTCAATGACGTCGGCCAGCTGGTCAGCGGGTTTGCCTCGGAACAGCAATGCGCTTTGCGGGTTGTCGCTTCCGTTGTTTGCGTCAATGACGAACATCATGCCATCATCGATGCCGGCAGCAAAACCTTGACGACGGATTTGTGCGGCCATCGAGCCGGTTATGGCTATGTCGCCGGCCGCGGTGATATTCTTATAGCCAAATTGAACGAAGAGCACGGCTTTATCGAGAGCGAGAATCCTCTGGGTTATAAAATCGGCGACAAGATCGCCATCATTCCCAACCATGCTTGCGTCATACCCAACCTGGCCGATGAGATCTATGGTTTCCGCAAGGGTAAAATGGATCGGATGATCCGTATCGACGCCCGGGGCAAAAACCGTTGACCGGCATGGGCTGACGGACGGAATCGGCAGAAGGAGCAGGCTGAAGCATGAAGTTACTGATCAAAAACGGGACGATTTATGACGGCGGCGGCGGGAAACCTTTTTCCGGCAGCTTGTTGGTTGAGAACGACCGCATTGCCGCAGTCGGCGGGCCGGATGATGCCTGCCGGGCGGATCAGGTGATTGATGCCGCCGGTCTGGCCATAACGCCGGGTTTTATCGATACGCACCGGCATTGCGACCTGGCGGCTTTATCCGATCCGGATTTCGGGAAGCTTGAACTGGCTCAGGGCATAACAACGGCTTTTGTCGGCAACTGCGGTTTGTCGGCTTATCCCAATGCCGATGCTTCCCGGCAGGAGTGGCTGGATTTCATCGAACCTTGTCTGGGCAAGGCAGCCGGCACTGCGAATTTTCCGCGGTATGCCGACTACATGAGGGCGCTCGCTCAAACGAATCCGCGGATCAATCTGGGCGGCTTGGTTGGCAGCGGCGCCGTCACAACAGCGGTTAAAGGATTTGCCAAAACGCCTTTCACGCCGGATGAAATGGCCTGTGCGCAAAACTTGCTGGCCGATGCCCTGGCATCGGGCGCCTTTGGCGTTTCGGCCGGCATCATGTATGTCCCGGACTACTACTCGTCGAAAGAAGAATGGATCAATCTGCTTAAACCCCTGTCCGGATTGGAAACCCTTTTAACTTGCCATATCCGCGGCGAAGGCGACAGCCTGGTCGATTCGGTCGCCGAAGCCGTCGAGATCAGCCGGCAGGCCGGGATATCCCTGAACATCAGCCATTTCAAATCGGTCGGCGTCCGCAATTGGAACCGGGCGATTTATCAGGCCATTGGGCTGATTGAAAAAGCCGGAACCGGCATAACGGTCGACGCTTATCCGTATACTGGCGGCGCTACAACCTTGATGACCTTGCTGCCACCCTGTACGGTGCGGGAAAATATCGCCGACACGGTTCGGGATTTGTCGACAACCGCCGGCGTGGAGCGTGTGCGTCAGGCGCTGGCGCAAGAACAACCCGGCTGGGACAATATGGTTGCCTCGATCGGGTGGGAACGGATTATCATCAGTTCCGTGAATCACGATGAAGATAAAGGATATATCGGAAGGAACATCGCCGAGATTACCGGCGGCGGGACGGCCGCCGATCCGGTGCAATGGCTGTGCGATCTGGTTTGCCGGGAAAGGGGCAAGGTCGG
>CAYRWC010000223.1:0-584 GCA_964427795.1 uncultured Oscillospiraceae bacterium
CATATGCGGCGACATGATATATACGGTTGAGCGCCTAATGTGGTCTACCTTCAATAGCTCGCCGTAATATTCGAATAAAATCTGCCCGACCGGCATGATCTCTTTTTCCTCCTGCAGCCGATGTCTTGTCCGGCTTACGCTGCGGCGTCGGCTGCTATTTTTCGAAATGCCGCCGCGCTTTTACCGACACAACGTACTGATTATATCATGTACGGCTTAAAAAATCCCTTGGCGCGCCGTGCATCTGGCGGCGGAACAGGCGGGCGAAATAACCGGCATCGGCAAAACCTGCCATATCTGCAACTTCGGTTATACTGTAATTACCGCTTTCCAGAAGCTGCAAAGCATATTGCAGCCGTAGCCGGTTTAGAAATGCGATCGGTGAGTATCCGGTATAACGAACGAACAGGCGCCGGCAATGCCCTTCGCTCAGATGCGCTTGCTCGGCCAGTTGTCCGACGGTCATCGGCTGTCGGTAATTGGCCTGCATATAAGCTAATATCCGGCCGACGAGAGCGCGTCCGGCATCCGGCATCCGCGCTTCCGTACCGGTCGAATCTATCTGTTGTTTATGTATACGAGCA
>CAYRWC010000223.1:615-5092 GCA_964427795.1 uncultured Oscillospiraceae bacterium
CTAATTCCAACAACAGAAGAACCAGACTGTGCTGCCGGACGCCACGAATTAAGCCGGCGGTGCTTACTTCGCCGCGATCCTCGATCTGCTGCAGCAGAATCCGCACATAAGCCAGCCGTTCAGGCGACAAATGGAGGACCTGCCAATGGTTGCCGGGTTCAAACAAAAGACTTAGCTCCGGACAGGTTTGCCAGTCGGTCCAAATACGGCTCATAGTCTGCGGCAGAAACAGGCAATTAATGATCTCCGTTTCACCGGGAATAGCATAAGCATGTTTTTCATGCAGCGGAATTAAAAAGCAATCACCGGGGATCAGGACTTCTGATGTTTTACGAAAATAATGTACACAACTGCCTTGATTAACCAGAACAATTTCGTAGAATGGATGGTCGTGCCAGCCAACCTGACGACGTGAAGTATAATGCGTAACTAAAGCCGCATCTTCGGATTCACCGTTATTTAATTCCGGCCAGGGAATCGTCGGTACAGACCGGGCGCATTCGCCTGACTGATCCGAACCATCGAAAACCGATTCACCGGGATCCGAATCGGCCGGCTGTTTTCTTATTATGTTCTTGTCGAAATCATCGATCATGTGCATCACCGGCATTACCTTTCGAAACCAGTCGAATCGTTATCCTCATCATTAGCATAACGAAAATGATTGTTTTGTCCAGATAAATGTTTATTCCATCCTGTTATTCGGTCATAAGATCCATTATTGTTTAGATATAGGCGTTTATCTTCCCTGCCTGCCGGTCATGATATGAACTTTCGGAGGTAATATCTCATGAATGCTCGTGAACGTTTTGTCCGTGTCTTGAATTTCGAACAGCCCGGAGACCGTTTGCCCAGAATCGAATGGGCCGCCTGGTGGGATGTTACCTTGGATCGCTGGCTGCAGGAAGGGCTGCCCGCCAACTGCGATTTACGGAAGAAAAAGGGCTTAAGCCTTTCTATGCGCCATTTCGGGCTTGATGAAATGTACTGCCTGGCAGCCGGACCGATCGGCGCTCAGTGTCCCAAGCCGGTCCGCCATGGCGCGGGAATCTTGGTGAACGAAGCCGATTATGAAGCCATGCTGCCGAAACTTTATACCGATAAAGCGATCGCCCGGCTCTGCCGTGACGCCAAAGCGCTGAAAGCCCGTCACGATGCCGGCGAAGTCATCATCCGCTTGTGGCTGGACGGATTTTTCTGGTTTCCCCGCTCTTTGTTCGGCATCGAGAATCATTTTTATGCTTTCTATGATTATCCTGAATTGATGCAGCGTATGAACCGCGATCTATCCGCTTTCCATCTTCGAGCCCTCGATGCCGTCCTGGCTATTCTGACTCCCGATATGGTCGGTTTTGCCGAGGACATGTCTTATAACCAGGGACCGATGCTGTCGGAAGATTTATTTCAGGAATTCATCGCGCCGTATTATCGACAACTGGTGCCGCGGCTAAAGCAAGCCGGCATGAAAGTTTTTGTCGATAGCGACGGTCAGGTGCGTGAATTGCTGCCCTGGCTGATTGATTGCGGCATTGAAGGCATTTACCCGCTGGAACGGCAATCCGGTGTCGACGTTCAAGCCATCCGTGAAAAATACCCGCATTTCCTTATGCTGGGCGGATTCGACAAACGCGTCATGAATCAAGGTGAAATGGCGATGCGGACCGAGTTTGAAAGGCTGCTGCCGGTCATGCGCGGCGGCGGATATGTCCCGTCGGTCGACCACCAGACGCCGCCGAACGTCTCCTTAGCCGATTATCAGATCTACATCCGATTATTGCGCGAGTATGCCGAAAAAGCCGTAATCCGCGGTTAAACGCAGATGATATCGACATCCAGGGCGCGAATCGCTTCCAGAGTATCCTGATTGGCACATTGATTGGTGACCAGAGTATCCAGGCATTGGATCGGATTAACATGGATGCGGCTGACCTTGCCGATCTTGCTGAAATCGGCAACGGCAATCGTCAGCCGGGCATTTTGCATAAATTGCCGGTTGATGTCGGCTTCCAGATGATGATAGGTTGTAATGCCCGCTTCTTCATGCAAACCGTCGCAAGATAAAAAGAATTTGTCGGCCCGGTATTTGCCGAGTTGATTAGCCGCGTCGTCGCCGTAAGTAAAGCGGTAACGGCCGCTGTAATTGCCGCCAAGCAAAATAACGTCGCAGAAAGGCGAATATCCCAGTTCCTGGGCAACCAGCGGCGAATTGGTGATCACCAGGATATTATTGATCCGTTTGATTTCCGCAGCCAGATATAGGGACGTCGTACCGGAATTTATAAAAAGCGTATCGCCCTCATTGACCAACTGAGCGGCATATTCGGCTATAGCCCGCTTCTCCCGCTCATGCGTAACCATGCGTTCTTTATCGCTCATATTATAATAGGATTTATTGGTGCTGACCGCGCCGCCGTGAACCCGCTCGACCAAACCGGCCTTTTCCATCTCGGCCAGATCATTGCGGATCGTTACCGCCGAAATGTTGAACGAGCGGCTCAAATCAAGCACGCGAACCTTACCTTCACGGGATAAAATGGCTTGAATCTGTGTCCGGCGCGCTTCCACGCTGTTGTCCAGGCGCACATCGCCGGACTGTTCAGCTTGATGAGCCGTTTGGTTGTTGTCCTGCGAATTGGTTTTCACTTCATTTGTCATATTCTTTCTCCAATATTTCTTACCGGTTTCGATTCGGCCAAAATGCTTTTGTTTTCATTATAAGGGCTGCCGGAAACCCTGTCAAATAACGGATAAAATAAAAGTAATGCCGTCTCAGGTTCGACACTCCGAATCATATAATCTGAGTCTGTCTATAAACGGGATTTTGATTATCGCTTATCGTTACAGGTTGCCAGGAACACCAAATTTTTCCATAGTTCGGCAAAAATGATCTATATCTTTACCGCTGCCTCCGGTTTGCCAATATACACCTTTCAGTGAACCCAATGTATCCGCCAATAAATCTAAGTTTTCTTCCGGTCCCAGATACCAGATTTTCTTGCCGGCATCATGGATTTTTTTATATAACCACATCCATTCACGATCAGGCAATTCATCATCGCCGGCGACCCATTGAACAACCTGGAGCTCGGGGATAGCTAATATTTTATCCAAATGAATCAATTCTTCTCGACCATCTAAATGATAAAAATTATATTTCGGACATGCTTTCAAACAAGCTGCCAGTTCGGGCAGGATAAACCGATCAAATTGTTCCGGACCTATCATCGCGCTAAAATCGCTCTGTGTCCCCATCCACGGATCGTTCGCCAGAATATCGCCCCAGCAGGTATAACCCGGATTATTATTCATTAAAGATGACAAACTACGCATATAATACAGAAATAAATCATGGTTTTCCCATACCAGCCGTTCAATTTCTTCTGGGCTGTCATACAAGGCCAAACAGAAATCTACGCCGTTAAAAAATCGCGCCGGAATATCAATACCATTATTCAGATGGGTCATCCCTAAAACAACAGATCCTTTAAAATACGAATTTGCTTGGTTATAAAAATCAACAATTCGCTGGTACACTACGCTATCGGGATGATGCCTGAAAGAAAGCTGGTCAGGTAACATAGGTTTTTCAGCCTCGAACCAAACCGTTTCCGGACGAACAAGGTGTCTGGCGCCAACAAATGCCGCATTAACACCCGCGCCAAAATCAGGCAGATAAGCTGGATAGCTATCGCCCAGATAATAACGGCTGCATAACGAGTATTCACAATGCTTGATTATGGTAGCCATCGGAACTGCCAAGTCATAAGCACTTAAGTTAGCATAAATAGGTTCCTCCGGTTTGGGTAAACCTGGATCAACGCCATAAATTTGTATGTTAAAGATTGGACGGTCAAGCTGATTGGTCCACCATTTTTCGTATGCTTCTTTCACAGGATTCCAACGGCTATTAGTAAAATGTGTAATCATTTTATGCACCACATCCTAATATATTTTTTATTTTAGGATAGTCTTTCAGTTATACAACAATTATAACTGCTCTTCATCATCAAATGTTATAAAGGTCGTTCCGGTGCTTTTTGTTTCGATTACTTCACGGGTTGGCGGACAACAAGCATAATCTGCCTTTTGCGCATAATACAAGGATATTAGCTCATTCATGCAAATATCTGTTTCACTGTTACAGATGAAATCGTTTTTTTGCAGCTCATAATCAATACAAGCACGCAAATAAAATAAACGCCAGCGCCAAGATTTCCTGATAAGATCCGGAAGCCGGCTATCAATATGCTGTGCCAGCGTGTAAGCTTCATTGACTCGGTTTGGATTGGATATCATAAATCGTTGAATGCCATACCTTGGAATATTATCGTCTGGATAATCATGAACGTTTCCCCGTTCATCCACTCTATGCCGGAAAAGTGTTTCTTCAAATATATGGACTAATTCCATAATTCTCTCGACAACCGCCGGTTCGGCAGAAAATTCAGATTGAATGTATTCTTTGACGCTATCCCAA
>CAYRWC010000224.1:0-5059 GCA_964427795.1 uncultured Oscillospiraceae bacterium
TTTGAAAAAGGCATGGATTCTATTTCGTCGGAAAGCGTTTGCTATCCGGCCAAAATGGTGCACGGTCATATTGTTGACTTAATCGATAAAGGAATTAAAACGATTTTTTATCCGGATATTTCATATGAACAAAAAGAAAGTCCGGCTGCCAATAATCACTATAATTGCCCGATTGTTGTCTCATATCCGGAAGTGATAAAAAATAATGTTGAGCAGCTGCGCGAGCAGAACATACGATTCATAAATCCGTTTTATTCACTCGAACACCGCGGGAAGCTGCCGCAAAGAATCGCCGAAACCTTTGCCGATTTCGGCGTAACGCCGGCTGAAGCGAAAAGAGCGGTTGAGCGCGGTTATGCCGAATATGAGCGTTTTAAAAACGATATCCGGGCCAAAGGACAGGAAGCTCTGCTCTATCTGGAAAAAACAGGCCGGAAAGGGCTGGTTTTGGCCGGAAGACCATACCATCTGGATCCGGAAGTCAACCATGGTATTCCGCAAATGATTTTATCGTTGGGATTGGCGGTTTTGACGGAGGACAGCGTAGCCATACCCGGCAAGCTGCAAAGGCCGATTCGTGTTGTCGACCAATGGGCTTATCATACACGACTTTATGAGGCCGCGGATTTCGTCACGACCCGCCGAGATCTGGAATTAGTGCAATTGAATTCTTTCGGCTGCGGGTTGGACGCGGTGACAACCGATCAGGTTCAAGAAATCCTGGAAGCCAAGGGTAAGATTTTCACGGTCCTCAAGATCGATGAAGTCAGCAATCTGGGCGCGGCGCGCATCCGCATCCGCTCCCTGAAAGTGGCGATGCAGGAAAGGTCGCGCCGGCCGGCTCATCTGGTGCAGACCAGACCCTATACCTTGCAGCGTACGCCGTTTACCAAAGAAATGCGTCGGCGGCATACCATCCTGGCGCCGCAGATGTCGCCGATTCATTTTAGCCTGATTGAAAGTGTGTTGTGCAGAGAAGGATACCGGACGCATATTCTGGCGCATGCTTCGGCTGAGGATGTGGAAACCGGCTTAAAATATGTCAATAATGACGCTTGCTATCCGTCGATCATGGTCGTCGGCCAGCTGGTCAACGCTTTCCTCAGAGGCGGTTATAATCCCGACGAATGCTCGGTGTTCATCACTCAGACCGGCGGCGGCTGCAGGGCTACCAATTATGTCGCTTTTCTTCGTAAAGCCTTGCGTGAAGCCGGTTTTGCCCAGGTACCGGTTGTTGCGCTCAGCGCCACCGGTATCGAAAGCAATCCGGGATTCTCGATTACGCTGCCTTTGTTGCATAAAGCCATGCAAGCCATAGTCCTGGGCGATCTGTTGCAAACTCTTTTGCTCCGGGTCCGTCCGTACGAACAAGAACCCGGCAGCAGCCAGGCTTTGTACAAGACATGGGACGATATCTGCCGGACATATTTTCTGAAAGATGGGAAATGTCCGCAATTAGGCTGTAAATTGAGTTTTTCCGAGCTGATCGACGATATTGTCGACGCTTTTGAGAAATTGCCGCTGCGTTCGATCGCCCGCAAACCGAGGGTCGGTCTGGTTGGTGAGATCCTGGTTAAATTTCAACCGGATGCCAACAACAATGCGATCGGCGTCATCGAAGCCGAAGGCTGCGAAGCGGTCATGCCAGGCCTTCTGGATTTTTTCCTCTATTGTTTCTACAACAGCCAGTGGAAGCATAAAAATCTCGGTACCAGCGGCCAGGCGGCCATACTGGCCAACTTGACCGTTAAAATCATGGAAATGTACCGCAATCATATGATCAAACGTCTGGAAGAATGCCAGGGCAAATATGCCGTGCCGGAGAAAATCAGCCATTTAAGCGAGCGTGCCGAGAATATTCTCTCGCTTGGCAACGACAGCGGGGAAGGCTGGTTTTTGACGGCCGAGATGCTGGAGTTGATCAGCAGCGGCGTACCGAATATCATTTGTGCCCAGCCTTTTGCCTGCCTGCCTAATCATGTGACCGGCAAAGGGATGATCAAAGAATTGCGCCGGTTGTATCCGGACACCAATATTGTCCCGATCGATTATGATCCGGGCGCCAGCGAGGTCAATCAGCTGAATCGGATCAAGCTGATGATCGCCACGGCTTTCAGCCGCCATCAGCCGGTTGCCTGCCAGGGTCAGACTGCATTATCGCAGTCTGGTCAGGAAAGCGAATATGCGCTACACTGAAATTATAAGCAGAAACCGGACTTACATTGCCGCATCTGATCTGAAGATATTTTAGATGGATTAAACGGGGGGCTGAATCATGTCGTTCTTTGATAATTTCAGCAGAAAAGTCGGTAAGGTGGCCAGCGACGCCGCGGTCAAGTCGCGTGAACTGGCTGATATCGCCAGGTTCTCGGTGTCGATAGCCGATGAGAGGGCTGCGATCCGCATTCAATATCGCGATCTGGGCGAGTGTTATTATAAGCAGCTGCGGCAGCATGATCTGACCGAGCTTCAGCCATATTGCGCGGCTATCGATCAGGCGAATAACCATATTCAGGAATTGGAACATAAAATTCGCCTAGTGAAAGGCATACAGAGCTGTCCGGCCTGCGGCGCCGAATCTGACCGGAAGGCGCGTTTTTGCGCGGCTTGCGGTGCCGTCCTGCCTCAGGAGCCGGATCAGGCAATACCGGAACCGGACGAAACGGCAGCATCGGAAAATTGAGCAGATACGTAAAATCCCCGGAAAACATGATCTTCCGGGGATTGATTATATAAGAACGAAGACTCGTAAACAACTCCGGCCTGGGCCGGGACGCAAGATCGGCCGGCCGCAAAAGTCAGCCGACCATTTTTTCAAAACCATCCAGCCATTTCGTGTTGGTAATACTGAAGGCATAATTGATAATCAGAACATCCTGGATGCCGTGACTCTTGATAAAGGCGGGCAGATCGGCCGTCAGACTGCGTGGATCGATGACATAGACTTCCTGGTAATGGTTGGTTAAAAAGGGCACCAGAGCGTTGCCGAAGGATTCCTTTAAGACAACGATTTTCCGACCGTTGGTCAGGCTTGTTTTAAATTGAACCAGCGGATTGTCGCCTTGAATGAAAGCCAGGTATTTGTTGCTGCTGCTGATATCGGTCCGGACCGCCTGGACTTTGTATCCTTCGGTCATCGCGGTGCTGGTGAAAGCAATGCCTTCGCTGCTGACTTGCGGCATGAAATATTCGACATGATCCGGGTTGTCTTTCAGTTTTGTACTCTTGGTATAACGATATAGACTGCCAAGAAAATCACCGTCGATTGTTCCTGTCTGGAACTGGTCCATGGCAATCGACGTGAAACCGGCTGCTTCAGAAAAGGCCTGATAGGCGTAAAAAGCACCCCGCGCCGTCCAATGGTGGTCGGTCCGGAAATAAATGTATTCTTCCCAATGCGGAACGATTTTGCTGTATGCGTCGACGGTTTTTATACCGTTGCCCATTTTACTGTAAATACTTTGAATCGCGTTTTTCTGCGAGCTGGACAGAGAGTGGTATTTTTCCGGCGAATAAAATTCGACCGATGTCGGAGCCACCAGGTCATAAACCTGTGAGTCGGGGAGTTTTGTCTGCAGCTTATTGACCAGGTCGATATAACGCTGGCTGCGGCTCTCGCTGAAGCTGTATAATTCCATCGCCCGGTTATCGACGATAATGACGCCGGAGACTTGCTCGACAGGACCGTCGACCGAGGGCGCGACTGCTGTGGTAGGTTCAGGAGTCGGCGTCGCCGCCGCGCTTGCTTCTGTAGTCTGTGCTGATGTCGGCAGGGTGTTTTCCGTGGCCGGCGAAGACTGGCTGGCGGCAGGATCGGATTGCTGTGAAGGCAAGGTGACCAGGTCGCCGGGATCATGTTCGAGGTGCTCGCCTACGCCGAGATCCTGATCATCACCACCGGGATTTTGCACCAGATCGACGGAATCGCCGATGGAGAGCTTGACCATTTCATTCAGACGCTGGTTTGAGTTGATGAAAAAGTTGCGCATGGGAAACTGGTCGGAAAAGTAATTCTCAAATTCCTGAGTCCATTCGCCGCTGGCCAGTTTAGACCAGGAGAAGGACGGCATTTGAGCCAACGTTCTGTTTTCATCGGCCGATACTTGCTGATTGGGCCAGAAAATATTCAGGACTGTCAAAAGATAAAGGGGTATCAGGAAGAAGGCAATCATGGCCTGATGATCTTTTTTCACGAGAAAACCTCCAGTAACGAGTAATGCCGGCAGCGGTCAAAAACGGAAATACAAGAATGGGTTGTACGTCGATCCAACCAGAGCTGCGGTTGAATAAAACAGCAGCAGTATATTCATAGCCAGTACGAATGCCGTATAAACAGGCCGATGTTCGGTCGCCGGCCGTCTTTGCTGTATCAGTTTGGCCAGTTTGGCAGCCAGCGGCGTCGAGGCAAAGATGGCGATGGCATAGAAGAAAACATTGTTGCGCAGAAGCAGATCAGCCTGGATATTCCACACAGCATGACCGGAAAAGCCGAACATCAGGCTGAGCATGTTCAACAGACTGCCCATGTCGGTAAAATAGAAGAAAGCCCAGCCGACCAGAACGGCAAACATCGCGTAAAAGTGGCCGACAAAAGCCGGCGCTTTCTTTAAAATTCTGCCAAGCACCTTTTTTTCCAGGAGCAGCAGGAGGAAGAAATAGAGGCCCCAAAGAATAAAGTTCCAGCTGGCGCCGTGCCAAAGACCGGTCAGGCCCCAGACGATCAGCATGTTGCGTATCAGGTGTTTGCGGTTTCCGCCAAGCGGGATGTAGACATAATCGCGGAAAAAAGTGCTCAGGGATATATGCCAGCGGCGCCAGAATTCGGTAATCGAATTCGATATATAAGGATAATTGAAGTTTTCTTTAAACTCGAAACCGAACATCCGGCCCAGTCCGATAGCCATATCGGAATAGCCGGAAAAATCAAAGTAAATTTGCAGGGCAAAAGCCAGAAGTCCCATCCAGGCTTCGCCGACACTCAATTTATCCAAGCCGGCGCCCAAAGTACGGGTGACCAGCTGACCGGCGTAATTGGCGATCAGGACTTTCTTGCCGAGGC
>CAYRWC010000225.1:0-5053 GCA_964427795.1 uncultured Oscillospiraceae bacterium
GACAGCTTGCTGAGTTCTGAAGAAAAGTATTATTTTGGCCATATCGAGGATGTTTTGAAGCTGTTCTTTAACAGGAACGGCGAAATATATGGAAACGAAGGCCATGTCATCACGAATTCCCGCTTCGGCGATGTGATAGATATTATTTATGAAGACGCATCCGAGACGGACATGAAACGCTATGATTATTTGATCGACGCAAGTCCGGACGGCGATTTCATGCAGGCCAAGGCCGGCAGCGGCTTAAAAATTCTGGGAAGCAGTCAATTGGGAAAACTGGAAAAAGAAGTTCGGGAGCTGATTGGCAAAGTAATGCCCTGTCAGGTCGACGGCCTGTGCTGGCTGGTTTCCACAGAGAAAACAGGAAAACGGCTGTTATCCATCTTCAACAACGAGGGCAACGAACGCAGTCTGGAGCATGGCGACATCGTCAATGCCGAAGCAGACAAGGTTGTAAACATCACTTTTAAAGAATCCGTTAATCTCAAAGTACTGATAGAGTCCGCTGCTGCCGCAGAGATCAGGCAGGTGGATTCGCTGAATTATAGAACAAGAGTACCCGCAGCCGGTTTTGTCATTTTCGAGTTTTAAGAAAATGAAGACCGGCGCGGAGCCAGCCAGTCAATTCCGAACGGTCAGCCGATGTGGCCTAAAGCGCGAATATCCGAAACCAGTTCGTCAACCGATTCTTTTTTCGTTGCCCAACTGGTGCAGAAACGCACAATGCTGTGATTTTCGTCTGCCTTTCCCCAAAATTCACAGATATACTTCTTGCTGAAAAAGGCCAGCTGATCGTCTGTTAAAATTGGGAATTGTTGATTGGTCATGGAACGGCCGCTTAAAGAAATACCCTCCTGCTCAAAAGCTCGGCGGATGGCCAGAGCGTAATCGACCGCTGTCCGGCAGATTTTAAAGTAAAGGTCATCTTCAAACAGAACGTCGAATTGGATGCCGATCAAACGGCCTTTGGCCAGCATGCCGCCTCTTTGCTTGATATGATATTGAAAATCCTTTTTCAAGGCATCGTTGGTGATAACGACGGCTTCGCCTAAAAGCGCGCCGCATTTCGTCCCGCCGATATAGAAAACGTCGCAGTATTGAGCGATATCGGCCAGGGACAGATCATTGTCGGGACTCGTCAAGCCATAACCCATCCGCGCGCCGTCCAAATACAGAGGAATGCCGAAACGGCGGCATGTATCGCTCAGGTCGGCTAATTGCCGTTTGCTGTATAAGGTTCCGCTTTCTGTCGGAAATGAAAGATAAACCATGCCGGGCTGAACCATATGCTCCCGGATTTCGCTCTGGTTGTGTTCCTCCATATAAGCCGCGACTTGAGCTCCGGTAAGGGTTCCGTCCCGGGAGGGCAGCGTGAGAACCTTATGCCCGGTTGCTTCAATCGCGCCTGTTTCATGACAGGCGATGTGTCCTTCATCAGCGGAGAGAACACCTTGATGAGGACGCAGTATAGAGGCAATGACGGTCAGATTGGTTTGCGTGCCGCCAACCAGAAAATGAACGTCGGCAGCCGGCGCGCGGCAGGCAGCCAAGATTTTTGCTTTAGCGCGGTCACAATAGGGATCGTGGCCGTAGCCGGGAGTCTGTTCCAGGTTTGTTTTGGTCATCATGGCAAGGATCTTCGGATGAGCGCCTTCCACATAATCGCTTTGAAAACTGATCAAATTAAATCCTCCCTGTTTCAGGTTCATCGCGCGGGTTATTTTGCCTGCTTGTTTTCGGGGATATAGCCGTGGGTGCGGATATATTGCAAGATCAGTCTCAGCCCGTCGTCGTTGGGGTGTAGGCCGTCCTTCCGCATGAGCTCGTCTTTGGCGTTGCCTTCATCATTAAGCAGTACCGATATGGTATCCAAATATTTGCAGCCGGTGTCTTCGGCTATTTTCAGAATCCAGCTGTTGCCCGCGGTTATCGTGGCGTTGGTGATGGATCCCCAATGCTTGTATTTATGCGTTATCGGATAGATGGACTGGAGGATTAGCGTCGTATCGGGACTGATTTTTTGAATATCCGTAACCAGATCCGTATATTCTTTGGTGAAATATTCCTCGTCCATAAAAGAGATGCCGTTGATGCCCAGCGCGATGATGAGATAATCGGGTTTATGCAGCTCGACGACTTCGCGTATCGGACGCTCGGTTTTGTCATAAGGATCCAGGATGCAATAATTGCTCTGGTAAGCGAGGGTCATCGTGCCGGTAGGGCCGGTCCAGATTTGTTTGGAATTTTTCCCGCCGCTGAGAAGCTCGTGCGGCCACATCCAATAGGTGGGGGAGTCGCAGATGAAGGTGATCCGGTCGATATATTCCTGTCCCATGTCGGCGGTGGGCAAAAGCAAGGCAGGCGAGTTATAGTTGACGGGCGTAAGCTTGGGATTTGCCGTATAGATGTATTCCGCGCTGCGGTCCGGCTGGGGCGCGGGCGTCGGTGTCGGCGTGGGCGCCGGTGTCGGAGCCGCAGTCGGTGTCGGCGTCGGTTCGGGTTTAGTTTCAGCAGCCGTTTCGGCCGTGGTTCCGGAAACCGACGTGGATCCGGTTGATCCCGCGGGTCCGCCGGACATGCCCGCCGCTCCCGCGGCGCAGGATGTCAGCCAGAATGCCGCCGTCAGGGCGGCGGCGATCAATATTTTTGAGGAAAACTGTCTTTTCATAGCGCTTTTCCTTTACTTATCAGTGTTACCATGCTGCGGATACGGTCCAGGCTGTTCGGTGTTTGTCGTACCTATTCTAACATAAATTTTAACGGGTCTTGCGCAGGATTGTCCAGGCATTTTCTCTTCGAGTGTTATATACTGAATTTATACGACAGGCGCCGCTGTGTGCCTGAATATTCAATCTTTGTGGAGGGTCTATATGAACGCTGTCTACCAAACCAGGAAAACGCCGGGCGACACAGCCTGGTTCGTCCGCGATCGTTTCGGCATGTTCATTCATTTCGGCCTCTACGCCATGCCGGCGCGTCATGAGTGGATGAAAAACCGGGAAAAGACCCCGGAAGCGAAGTATGACAAATATTTCCAATATTTCGATCCGGACCTGTTTGATGCCCGACAATGGGCTGCCGACGCGAAGAACGCCGGTATGAAATATGTTGTTTTGACCGCTAAACACCATGAAGGATTCTGCAACTGGGATTCGCAATATACGGATTACAAAATCACCAACACGCCTTTCGGACGCGATTTAGTCAAAGAATATGCCGATGCCTTTCGGGCGGCCGGCATCCGGGTCGGATTGTATTATTCACTGATCGACTGGCATCATCCGGACTTTCCGATCGATGTCCTGCATCCGCGCCGCGATGATCCGGATGCTTTTGAACAGAACCAGGGCCGCGATGTGCGAAAGTACGCCCGCTATATGCGCGACCAGGTGACGGAATTGCTGACCCGCTACGGCGATATCGATATCCTGTGGTTTGATTTCTCTTACGGCAAGAATCAGGGCACCGGCGACAAAGCCTGGATGAAAGGCAAATCCAAAGATGATTGGGAAGCCGAAGCCTTAATTGCCACCGCCCGCGCCATCCGTCCCGGCATTATCATCGACAACCGCACGGATCTGGAACAAGATCTCTGGACACCGGAACAGTGGCAGCCGTTAGAATGGGTTCGTCACGAAGAAACCGGGGAACGGGTCGTCTGGGAAGCCTGCCAGACTTTCAGCGGTTCCTGGGGCTACAATCGCGATGAAGCGACCTGGAAATCGCCGGTATCATTGATCCGGATGCTGGTCAACACCGTTTCCTGCGGCGGCAATTTGCTGCTGAACGTCGGCCCTACGGCGCGCGGCGAGTTCGATGCCCGCGCCAAATCGGCTCTTGCGGCTGTCGGCGAGTGGATGCGGCTGCATAACCGATCGATCTACGGCTGCACGCAATCGGAATTTACAGCGCCGCCGGACTGCCGGTATACTCAGAACGGCAATCGCCTGTACCTGCATATTTATGCCTGGCCGTTTAAAACGCTTTTCCTGGAAGGCTTGTCGGGCAAAATCGATTACTGTCAGCTTCTGAACGACGGCAGCGAAATTTTCTGGAAGGAAAAAGACGGCAAGACGGCTGTCGAACTGCCGATTCAACAGCCGAACGTTCTTGTGCCGGTCGTGGAGATTTTCCTGAAGGACGAATAAGCGCCGCGCGGCGGCCGCCTTATGACTTGGGATCGATCAGCCGGACTTGATCGACCAGATGGAGCCGGTATTTGTCGGCAAAGCTCCGGCTGAGGGCAAAGGTTGCCCGGTCGTTCAGCGCCGCGGGATTGTGGGCATCGCAACCTCTGATGACGGTGTTCCCGATCTCCGCGGCGATTTGAAAAAACCGCCCGTCCGGGTAGCTCCGATGGTCGCTGAGCCCCAGATGGTTGATTTCCAGGGGTATGTCCATTTCCAGGGCGCATGCGCACAGCCGGGTCATATGGCGGCGGTATAGCTCGGGGCTGCCGGTAAAGTGAATCAGATCCGGGTGGGCCAGATAGGTGAATTTCCCTGTTTTCAGACCGGCGATCGTTTGATCGACATAAAGCTGCAAGATACGCTCTTGATTTGTCGGTGTTCCGCTATAGATCCTGCTCATTTCGTTTTCCAGGAAATGCTGTCCCAAAATCAAGTATTCATACGGGTAAGGCTGCAAATCATCCAGCATTTGGCTGAATAAATCCGGATAGTATTCGGCCTCAAAACCGATCAGGATCTGGATGTCCGATCGATATTCGGTCCGCAGCGCGCTCAGCGTCGCGATATAGCCGTCGACATCCTGGAGGCGCATCCGGAAATCGGAGTAGTAGTCTTTCGGAAACGGGTAGGGGACATGATCAGAAAATCCAAGAACAGAAATGCCGGCTTCAAGGGCCTTTTCGACGTATTCACGCTCTGTTCCGCCGGCATGATGACAGCGGGCCGTGTGCGTGTGGTAATTGGCAAACATCATTGACTTCTCCTAAACATGAGTTCGGTGTCCGGTACGAAAGCGGACACCGAAGTATTATATCATAAACAAAGCCGGACAAACGCCGGCTGCGCGTAATCGGCTTCAGCAT
>CAYRWC010000226.1:0-5045 GCA_964427795.1 uncultured Oscillospiraceae bacterium
GAAAAGGCAATCTGCCGAAACAGCTATAGGAAACGTTCCATTCGTGTACACACTGACCAAATGAAACCCCATGCCTCGGGCTAATTTGACGACATCCTCTAACCGCAGGTTTCCGTCACGCCACAAAAAAGGCTCTCCACCTTCTATGAAGACCGAGCGAATGCCTTTATCGTAAAAAATCTGCAAGCCTTTTCCGACATCTTCATAAGACAAATCCGGGATATTTTTGTTTGCACCATCGCAGTGTTTGCAACGCAAATTGCACTTCTCGTTGATAACCAGGCCGCCGATGAACGGGATTTTCCGACGCAGGATCTTTGTTCCGAAAAGGTAGCCAAGTGCGTAGCCGAAGTACCGGCATCTTTTATATATCCGCCCGCAGCATCCCATATTTTTCTCGCGTGAATGTATTAATGGACTAGCTTCATCGTTAGCATGAAGCCGATTAATTATCACCAAGCCATTAAACACAAAAAGCAAATTTATCCGAAAAGAATCAAAATAGGCCGTTTTACTCTCATACTGCTCCCCCATTCAGGAAAGGCAGCAGATCTGGCAAAAGGAAAGGCCTCTGAAAACTGGTGCTGCCGAATGAATAATGGTGCTGCCGAGAGGAATTGAACCTCCGACCCCGTCCTTACCAAAGATGACCCAAGCCCCTGTTTTTCCTCTACTTTTTTGATATTTTTGCTCTTTTTTATTCGTTTGTTGTCAGTTTTTGCCAGTTTTTCCCATGGTTTACACCCATGTTGCACCCATACTTTGCAAATGCACTCCCATTTGAGTGTGGACGGTTTTACGTTATTTTAGGTCTACAACAACCGTTCTTAAATACCTATGGCTCACAGTTTTACACGGCAAGAATTGTATGATCTCGTTTGGGCAGAGCCCATGCGAAAACTTGCAATTAAATACAAAATTTCTGATCGCTGGATTGCTCTTAGTTGTGCTGGTGCTGATATACCGGTACCCGGACGCGGTTATTGGGCGAAGCTCCAAGCTGGAAAAAAAGTCATTCGGCCACCCCTGCCGCCGCGCAAGCCAGGAAAGTCAGAAGTTTTAAGTTTCGGATATGGTTACGTAGACAAAGACCTACTCAACGACCCTATACCACCTTTGCCAGTTTATAATGAGTCAATAGATAATATTCTTGAACAAACAAAAATTATGATTGCTAAGGTCTCGATGCCCAAGAGTAACGGGCCAACGCATCCTTTGGTTGAAAAACTATTAAAGCAGGATGAGGCTCGAGCGACAGCCAAGCTTACATCCCCATATCCCTTTTTGGAAGACAATGCAATTTTTGATAACCCTTTTGAGCGGCGTCGTATGAAAATTCTTAGTTCCCTATTCACGGCAATGGAGCAGTGCGGGATGAAGGGTTACATCGCTGACAAAACGGCGAGAGATTTATATGTGAGAGTTGGCGAGCAAGAACTTTCTATCGTTCTTGATAGTGTCGGCACAAAATGGGACCCAAGGCAAGATAGAGAAGTTCATAGGTTCACGCCGAGGCAGCCTAGCGCAGAAATGAGCCTTGCAATTACCCCGCGTTGGTCAACAGATAACTATCTAAAATCTTGGCAAGACAAGCCGGGCGACAAGGTTGAGAAACACTTGCGTGAAATACTCATCGAATTGATTGTGACGTCTGAAGAAGTTTATAGAAAAAGATGCTTTGACAACCACAAGTGGTTTATTGAGCAAAAGGCCGAGTTACAGGAAGAAGAACGTAAACGGCAAATCAAGGAGGTAGAAGCGCGCAAACAGAGGCGAATCCTTCGCGAAAAACAAAAAATTGAATATCTGCTAGAGCAATCTGAATTTTTTCATAAAGCAGCGATTATCCGAGAATATGTCTCGGCTGTTATTGAAACTAACAAATCCGCCCCAATTCCCATGACCCCAGACGAACTCAAGACATGGGCGGATTGGGCTATGGATCAAGCCAATCGGCTAGACCCCGTTGCTTCCGGAAGTTATCGCTCTTTGCCCAAAAATTTAGATGATGATGACTGACAAGCCGCAGATAATGAATAAGTTGCTCATTCAAAGACAGAAAGATGTCTGTTGCGGTTTGCTGAACAAGGCAATGCGGTCGCTTGAACTCGCTTTAGGCGCTTCGGCAATTTCAACGGGCATTCGTGAAGCGCTTCCTTCTTCTGAGACTTGGTGGCTCCAGATTTTCCAAGGAAAAGGTGATTTCTCGGTACTGGGAACAAACTCATACAGATGACAGTTTTTTACGAGTTCAATTTTACACTTATAGTACCCCGTTAAAGCACCGAAAACGCCGCCGTGCGTAACAATAAGGACAGGCTCATCTGGCAATTTGAGAATTTCTTCCAGCCCATTTATCACACGTTTTTCAAACACTTCACTTATCTCGCCGTTTGGAGGTTCAAGCCCCGCATCACGGCGTTCGCGCATGGTTTCGAGTGGAATACCTTGCCAGTCGCCGAAACACCGTTCCGTCATTGAGGCACATTCCATCATTGGAAGGTTCAAATTTTCGTTCAAAATCACCGCTGTGTCTTTTGACCGTGAAAGAGGGGTGTAAATTATGAGCTTGGGAATATTGGAAAGAGTTTCCAAATAGTGCCGTAAGACTGTCGGTTCACTACGGCCCTTCTCGGTCAGAGGCGTATCAATTGAACCAGCAACCCAGCCTTCAGCATTAGCAACAGTCTCACCATGCCGGATCATGTAAACAGTTTTTGCTGGGAGAACGATCATAATGTGGCCGACAAACGATTCTCTTGGAATCCCAGAGGCCGTGCACCGTGCGTAAACACGCTATGTTCGAATGCGTTGGACAATTTCGACCAACTTTGCGCTTGATTGTCACGCGCACAATTTGATGCACTTACCCTAAGAATCTTATGAATTTCTGTTTGAAGAACCTCTTGTCCCTGGTCTCGCCAAAATTTAGGAATGTGATGACCAACGTCGTGGATTCTTTCCACTTGAGCTTGAGGGTTGAGTATTTCTAGGAATTCGACGAGATCTCGCTCTTTTAGTATATCATTTTCGAGATGACGCCCCTGTATGATCTTCATGCGTATATCTTGTGGGTACATATTTATTTCGGGCTGAAATGCTGTTTGCAGCCTTTTCGCGTTGCAATACCTTTCAAAATCTTTTCCCCACTGTTCGTCCTCAACAGCAGCCAATGTAACCACTGAGTATAAGCCTGGCGAAAGAAGGATAGCTTCATCTGCAATATGTTTTCGTGCGAGCCACAAGCATGGAGCGCATCCAAGAGAAAAACCAAAAAGAACGAGGCGGTCTATGCCCTTTCGTTTTCTTAAATCATACAGAAGTCCGGGCAACAGGTCGTAGTCATCCGTAATGTTCGCCAGATTAGGGTCGTTTTTGTAAACCGATCTGACAAACAATATATCTGCGTCGCTGTTGTTTAAGGGGTTCCACAGAAATGTCTGACTGTCATCAGGAGACGAACCAAACAGTCGATTGGTTTTCCGACCGGGAAAGGAAACAATCAGTGTTTTTGGCCCTTCGGCCTTTTCGGGCGCGGCACTATAATAATACTCAAAATATGGTATTTTGCCTGTGGTGTTATGTCGCTTTGCGATCATTCCTCACCCTCCATTTCTGGGGGAGGTGGAGGTGGGTCTTTGGCGACAGCCCAAGCAATATCAAAAGCCTGACGATAGGCGGCAGCTAAAGGTGCCGATCTTAAGACCACCACATAAGGCGGTGGATTGTGAACAAAGGAAATAAGCGCAAGGCAATCACCGAAAGCCCAGAATCCGGTCGGAGATATGTTTCCTTCAGGCTGAACTTTGAAAATAGAATACATTGGCCGGTGGAAATATTCACTCTCGGACGCCAAAATGCGGAAAGGCTTGATAATGCCGTTAGCATACAACGCTTTCATGCGATTGTAGTGTATGCTTGGGTCTTTGCGGTACTTAGCCAGCAAACTTTGATCAGAGATGCTGAGACAAACCTCACCACCATAATGTTTTAAGTGCTCATAAAGGAAATCATAAAAATCATCAAAACGCTCTGCTCCTTCGAATATCTCGACGCCTTCGGGGCGGCGTCTTATCCCTTCGTTTTCCGTAAACTCAATTCCGACATCGGAGAACGCATGAATGATTTTCTCCATCGTTTCTGCTTTAGGCCGTGCGTCACCTCGTTCAATGTTCTGTATTGAGACGCGGCTCATGCCCACGTGCTTAGCCAAATCGTCAGCGTCCCAGTCGACCATGACCCTGGCGGCTCTAATTTGCTTTCCCGTTGGCATTTGGCACTATCCTTTGTGATAAGTACCACTTTTTATAATGCCAATTCATTTCACAATCAACAAAAAAGCGAATTACCATATTTTGGTAGTATTCTGCCAAATATTGGCAATTTTCATGGCGATAAGTGCTTTGTAATAAAGTGTTAACCATAATCAAAACAAACTTCCTCATATCTCTGTGATAAGTGCCGCTTATCCCCATGAAAAAATAACTTGCTTTCATTGGGTTTTCTAGCTATGTTGCCATTATTCGGTATTCAAAAGGCTATTTTCACTAGAGGGCATATTATGGAGCGATTTGAGACATTTTTAGCCCGCCACGGCGAACACGGTGCCCAGGCCCTTCTGGAGAATTGGGAACGTCATCAAGGCATCAAGCATCCCCACACCATGCCCTTGGAGCGACGCTGGGAGATATTTATGCGCGAGACCTCTGAACGTGCCCAAGCAGCCGCTTAATTTTACGGAGACTATATTATGACCAGTTTCAAGGCCCAAACAGCATTTCAGGATACACCCGATGAGGATACCGCTCTTTCCAGAAACGAGGCTGTTTCTTTAGCTAACCTCAGGGCGCTTACGACCGCTATCCTTAATGAAGATGCTCCCCTTAATCAGATTGAACTGAATTCGATCATCTCCATGGTCTCCTATGTGGCCTACACACAAGAAATAGATGTCGAGACAGTTCGCGGTATTCTGGCGACAGCGTTTGGCGTCGATAACATTAAAAAGATTTCAGCCGGTCAATATGACGATGCAATCCGTTTTC
>CAYRWC010000227.1:0-4993 GCA_964427795.1 uncultured Oscillospiraceae bacterium
TCCGGAAGCATAAAGCGAATGATTTTCCGGATTGATGACATATTGCAGGCAGGCGGCGGCATCGGCAGCGGTCAGCGCCTGACCGTCGTGGAATGTCAAGCCGGGTTTCAGACTGATGATCGCCTGCAGGCCGTCGGCTCTGACCTGTATGCCGGATGCCAAATCAGCTTCGACAGACTGATCCTCATTGATCCGGAAAAGGCCTCGAAATATCAGGTCATTGACCGCCTGGCCGGAACGGCTGGTTTCCAGAAGCGGATTCAAGGTTGTCCGGGTTTTCCACCAAATCCGCAACGTGCCGCCGGCAGCATCAGGCTGTCGGCTGATGACCTGACCGGACGGTTCACCGGCTGTTGTTTCCGCGGCTGCGGATGTGCCGGCTGTTGTTTCTGCGGCCGACGCAGATTCCGTACCGGTCTGTTGTCCGGTTGACATACAGGCGTTTGCCGGCAGAAGGAACAAAACCGCGCATAAAAGCCAGGCCAGCCGGGCGGCGCTCCGACGATATCCAGTTTGCCGGTCGTGTCGCGCAGTCATTTTATTCCTCGATCCTGATCCGTTCGATTTTTTTGGCTTGACCGGTAAGAGGATCCGCCTCGATGCATACGGCGCATAATGCCGACGGACCATAGGCCGGTTCATAACGGGCAGGCAATCGGCTGACAAACCGGCGCAGCGACGTTTCTTTCTCCATGCCGATCACGCCGTCCGTCGGCCCGGTCATGCCGACATCCGTGATGAAAGCCGTTCCGCGTTCCAAAATGCGTTCATCAGCCGTCTGTACATGGGTGTGGGTGCCGGCTACCAAGGTAGCGCGCCCGTCCAGATAACAAGCCATAGCGTTTTTTTCCGACGTCGCTTCGGCATGAAAATCGATGATGATGATTTTTGCTTGATTTTGCTCCGCGTTTTCGGCTAACAATCGATCCGCGGCGGCAAAGGGGTCGTCAACCGGATCCATGAAAACCCGTCCCAGCAAATTGATGACCAGCACCGGGCATGAGGCGCGGCGCCAGACCAGCCAGCCTTTTCCCGGCCAGGCTGCCGGACCGTTGGCCGGTCTGATCAGACTGTCGATGCGATCTATGGAATCCAGCAGATCCTGTCTGGCCCAGCTGTGGTTGCCCAAGGTCATGACATCAACGCCGGCCGATTGAATGTCTTTAGCCAGCGTAGCGGTTAATCCCAGTCCTGCGGCTGCATTTTCCGCATTGGCGATGCAGAAATCGATTTGATACCGTTTCTTTAAATCCGGCAATTTTGCCTTCAATAATTTACGGCCGCCTGCACCGACCAGATCTCCAATAAAGAGGATATGCAAATTCTTTCCCCCTATTCGTTTATTAACTTATATTCTATCATACATTGCCTCGATGGCGAAACAGAAAACGCAACCGCTCCCAGAAGAAGCGGCTGCGTTCCTTAACATGCTATTCCGTCGTACAGGTGATGCTATTTGGCAAACTCGGTCACACGGGTTTCCCGGATGATATGGACTTTGATTTGTCCGGGGTAGTCCAGCTCATCTTCAATTTTTTTACATATTTCCCTGGCTTTTAAAATCATCTCATCATCATGGACATTTTCCGGTTTAACCATAACCCGGATTTCCCGTCCGGCTTGAATCGCATAGGATTTTTCAACCCCTTCAAACGAGTTGGCGATTTCTTCAAGCTTTTGAATCCGTTTGATATAAGTTTCCAGGTTTTCGCGTCTGGCGCCCGGCCGCGCGGCAGATATGGCGTCAGCGGCAGCCACCAAAATGGAAATCAACGAATCCGGTTCCACATCGCCGTGATGCGATTGGATGGCATTGATCACTTCGGGGCCTTCTTTATACTTGCGGGCAATCTCAGCGCCCAAAGTAATGTGCGACCCTTCCATTTCAAAATCGGCTGCCTTGCCGATATCATGCAATAAACCGGCCCGCTTGGCCATCATAACATCCAAGCCCAGTTCCGCGGCCATCATGCCGGCCAGCCAGCAAACTTCTATCGAGTGCTGCAGGACGTTCTGCCCATAACTGGTACGATAACGCAAACGGCCCAGGAGTTTGATGATTTCCGGATGCAGGCCCATAATGCCTGTCTCGAAAACGGCGCGGTCGCCTTCCTGCTTGATGGTCGCCTCAACTTCTTTGCGGGCTTTCTCAACCATTTCTTCAATGCGGGCAGGATGAATCCGGCCGTCAATGATCAATTTGTCGATCGTAATGCGGGCAATTTCCCGCCGTATCGGATCAAAGCTCGACAGAATCACCGCTTCAGGCGTATCGTCGATAATCAAGTCGACGCCGGTCAAGGTTTCGATCGTCCGGATATTGCGGCCTTCACGGCCGATAATCCGCCCCTTCATCTCGTCGTTCGGCAGTGTAACCACCGAAACGGTCGACTCGGATACATAGTCGGCAGCGTAACGCTGGATCGATCCGACAATGATCTCTTTAGCTTTGCGATCAGCTTCTTCTTTTGTCTCTTCTTCCATTTGCCGGAGCATCACAGCCATGTCGTGGCGGTATTCAACCCTTGCCTCATCCAGAACCTGCTTCTTCGCGTCCTCGATAGACAGGTTGGATATCCGCTCCAATTCGATCACTTTCTGTTTTTCCAGCTCTTTAGTCTTTTCTTCCAGGACCAGGACGTCGCTGACCCGATTGTCCAGAGCCTCTTCTTTTTGCTCCAGAACTTCCAGCTTGCGCTCCAGAGCCTCTTCTTTTTGCTCCAGACGATTGCGCTCACGCTGTAATTCGGTTTTCTTCTCGCGCACATCCTTTTCAAATTCAATTCTGGCTTTATGGACTTCCTCTTTTGCCTGCAGCAGGAATTCGCGTTTTCTGCTTTCGCCCGTTTTCTGGGCTTCGCCGATCAGCTTTTCCGCTTCGACTTCGGCAAGAGCGGCAGCGTCTTTCATCGCCTTGACCTTTTTGCTGAATCCCAGCTGATAATAAGCAACCGTAGCAGCACAGGCGATAATCAGTCCAATAACCAATCCGATTATTAAAGATAGCCAGTCTATAATGGCAATCACCCCCAATATTCATTTATCAAGATTCATTAAAGTCCCTGTATTTATGGAATAATAAGCATCTCTAATATTCTATAGAACTTTATGGGTCAATGTCAATAAAGCAAATGGCCCTTCCCGGGAAAAGGATGGGCCATTTGCCAAAAATGTTCTTAAAGAGTCTTATTGTTCCAGAACGCTGTCGGGGTAAATCTCGCGCTTATGATAATGGGTATGCAATAATTCATGTGACATATGCCCGTTCGGCTCGCCCAAGAAATTTTTATAGAGCGCGTCTACATCGGTGTTCTTATAGGACTTGCGTTCAGGCATCAGGACATCCTCTTCATAAAGCGCTTTTGCTCTCAGGGCGCGCAGATCGATATCCATCAGATCCTGAGCGTGGACTTGCGGTTGGCCGCCGCCGCAGACGCAGCCGCCGGAACAGCCCATGATTTCGATGAAGTGATACTGAGGCGCGGTGCCGGCGCGAATGGCGTCGAGCAGTTTGCGGGCGGCAGCCGTGCTATGGGCGACGGCTACGCGCAGCTTCATGCCGGCGATTTCCACCTCTGCTTCCTTGACGCCGGAATCGGCGCCGCGGACGGCCTGGTATTCAAAGGCGGGCAGATCCTTATGTTCGAGAACGTCGGCCACGGTACGCAGAGCGGCTTCCATGACGCCGCCGGTCGCGCCGAAGATGACAGCGGCGCCGGTATACTCGCCAAAGAGATCCATATCCGGACCTTCATCGGGCAGCTTGTCGAAATCCATGCCGGTTTGCTTGATCATCCGGGCTATTTCGCGGGTCGTCAGCACGGCGTCGACATCACGCAGGCCGGTGGAAGGATTAACCATTTCATCACGCGACGCTTCGGTTTTTTTCGAGGTGCAGGGCATGATTGAAACGACAAAGATATCTTTGGGATCGATATTCTTGCGTTTGGCATAATAGGTTTTAATGATCGCGCCTTCCATCTGATGCGGCGACTTGCAGGTCGAAAGGTTTTCCAGGAATTCCGGATAATAGAATTCGGCGAAACGGATCCAGCCCGGCGAACAAGATGTGATCATCGGCAGCTTGCCGCCGTTTTGCAGACGGTTGATCAGCTCGGTGCCTTCTTCCATGATGGTCAGGTCGGCGCCGAAATTGGTATCGTAGATTTTGTCGAAGCCCATGCGGCGCAGCGCGGCAAACATTTTGCCGGTAACCCGGGTGCCGAACGGCAGGCCGAACTCCTCGCCCAAAGCGGCGCGGACAGCCGGGGCAACCTGAACCACCACGTGTTTTTTCGGATCCTGGATCGCTGCCCAGACGCGCTCGTCATCTTCTTTTTCGTGCAGCGCGCCGACCGGACAGGAAACGATGCACTGGCCGCAATAAATGCAGGGCGCGTCGGCCATGCTGATATCGTAAGCCGGACCGATCGCCGTATCGAAGCCGCGGTTGAGGAAAGACAGGACATTGATGTCCTGTTTCTGGCAGGCGGCGACGCAGCGGCCGCAAAGAATACATTTGCTGGAATCGCGTACGATGGAATATGATTTATCGTCGATCTTGCTGGGGCTCTTTTCGCCCTTATAGCTGACGCCGCGGATGCCGTAAAGCTCGCAGAGCGCCTGCAATTCGCAGTTTCCGTTCCTGATGCAGGACAGGCAGTCCTGGTTATGATCGGATAAGATCAGTTCCAGAGTCGACTTGCGCGTTGCGCGGACGCGCGGCGAATTTGTTTTGACAACCATGCCCTCGCTGACCGGCGTAACGCAGGCGGCAGACAAGCTGCGGCCGCCGACGACCTCGACCAGGCAAATACGGCAGGCGCCGACTTCATTGACACCCTTCAGGTAACACAGAGTGGGCACCTTAATGCCGGCAGCTCTGGCTGCTTCAAGGATTGTATAGCTGGATGGCACACTAACTTGAACGCCATCGATGGTAACATTGACCATGTTCACTTGTTTCACGCTCCTTCTGACGCCTTTACCGCTT
>CAYRWC010000228.1:0-1127 GCA_964427795.1 uncultured Oscillospiraceae bacterium
AATATCGGTTTGCTGGAACGGCTGGATACGATACGCGGTCTGATCTTGGATCTGATCATATAAGAAAAGCAAGGCGGGTTGAACCATGAAGAATGTGCTCATTGTTGATGATGCGGCTTTTATGCGCGTAACGATTAAAAACATGCTGGAAAAAAATGGGTATACGGTCGTCGGCGAAGCGGAAAACGGCAAAATCGGCGTTGTCAAATACAATGATTTAAAGCCCGACTTGGTCACTCTGGATATTACGATGCCGGAAATGGACGGTCTTACCGCTCTGAAAATGATCATGCAGATCGATCCGGCGGCCAAAGTCGTCATGATGACGGCCATGGGACAGCAGGCCATGGTTAAAGAAGCGGTTATGACCGGGGCCAAGGGCTTTATTGTCAAACCGTTTAAAGAAGACACCGTTATTTCAGCTTTATCAAAACTTTAAACAGGAAGGGGAAACAGGCCCGCTATGATCCGAGATCATAATCAGGACCTGGTATTACTATGGCACCAGAGAATAATACGGATCCGATCCTGGAAACATTCTTATATGAAAATCTGAGCTTGATCGAACGGGTCGAACTGATCCTGGTTGAGAGTGAAGCCGAGAAAAGACTGGATGATGAGGCAATCCGCGAAATATTCCGGGCTATGCATACGATCAAAGGCGCGGCAGCTATGATGGGTTTTGACGCGATGGCGTCGACCGCTCATTTAATGGAAGATCTTTTTGACTGTCTGCGTCAGAATTCAGAGCAATGCGATTATACCCAGCTGAGCGACGAAATGCTGCCGGTTCTCGATTATCTTCGTAACTGCCTGTCCCTGGTCGAACAGGGCGAAGTGCCGCCGCAGCCGGATGAAAAGCTTATTGATCCGATCCAGAAATCGCTTGCGGAATTGAAACCGGATTCTCCAAAAGCAAAAGCCGGACATCCTGCGCCTGCCGATGAAAAAACGGCGTTGGACAGGGCTCGCGAAAGACGCTTGATGGAGCAGCCGCCGCTGGAATCTTTTGACTATTGTGTCTGGATGGATTTTGAAGCAGACTGCCAGATGGAAGGCATGCGGGCTTTTACAGCTCTGAAGCGCCTGGAAGAAGCGGCCGACATTCTGGCTTACCGGCCGGAAGA
>CAYRWC010000228.1:1227-4978 GCA_964427795.1 uncultured Oscillospiraceae bacterium
TCCGAGTTGATGGTGACGCACAATCCGGAGCTGGTTGGCCTGAACCTGAAAGGTTTCGACCGCGCCGCCAGCCAGCTGCGCAAGGTGACCGACGAGCTGCAGGATATGGTCATGTCGATTCGAATGGTGCCGATAGCCGGAACCTTTCAGAGCATGCAGCGGATTGTCCGCGATATGTGCCGCAAGCTGGGCAAAGACATAACGCTCAATTTGACCGGCGAAGAAACTGAAGTCGACAAAAATGTCATCGACTTGATCGCCGATCCTCTGATGCATCTGATCCGCAACTGCATCGACCACGGTATTGAATCGCCCGCAGAACGTCTGGCTTTAGGCAAACCGGAAAAAGGCAATATCTACCTGGAAGCTCGGCATGAGAGCGGCGAGGTCTGTCTGACCATCCGAGACGACGGCCATGGACTGGATCGGGCGAAAATCCTGGCCAAAGCCCGCAAATCTCATTTAATCAACGACGACGGCGCCGGACTAAGCGATAAAGAAGTCTGGTCGTTCATCCTCAAAGCCGGTTTTTCAACCAATGAACAGGTTACCGAGTTTTCCGGACGCGGTGTCGGCATGGATGTCGTCATGCAGAATCTCGAACAGATCGGCGGCAAACTGCAGATCGAAAGCGAGACGAACCAGGGGACAACCTTCCTGATCCGTATTCCCCTGACTCTGGCGATTATTGACGGCATGGAAATAGCCGTAGGCAATAAACGTTTCACCATCCCGATATCGATGATTCGCGAAGCGTTTCAACAAAAAAATGAAGCGGTTATTCTGGATTCCGATCAAAATGAACTGATCATGATCAGAGGCCGCAGTCATCAGATCATCCGTTTGCATCGGACTTTCAAGCTGGAAACACCGGTCGAGGATTTGCATGAAGGCATCCTCATCGTTCTGGAACATGACACCAAAGCGGTCTGCTTGTTTGCCGACCGCATGCTGGGCGAGCATCAGGTGGTCGTTAAGCCGATTCCGCCCTATATCGGTCAAATTGAAGGCGTAGCCGGATGTTCGATCATGTCGGACGGTACGGTCAGCTTAATACTGGATATTAATGGGTTGATTGAACGCGGAGCATCCCGACCATAATCCGACTGACGTTTCAGACCCAAAAATGGAATGCGGAGGAGTTGAACCACGATGGGAATTAACCTGATTGAGGAGCCGCTCAACGAGGAATCTGAGGGCGATACCCTATCCGGTCTTTATTTGACCTTTACCCTGGGAGATGAGTATTACGGCTTGCCGGTAACCTGTGTTACAGAAATCATCGGCATGCAAATTATAACGACGATTCCCGACCGGCCGGAATATTTACGCGGCGTTTTTAATCTGCGCGGCAAAATCATACCGGTGCTGGATGTGCGTTTGCGGTTTAATAAACCGGTTGTCGATTATAACGATCGGACCTGCATTATTGTGCTTAATATGGAAGATATTGCCGCCGGTTTGATTGTCGACCAGGTTGCCGAAGTGGTCCATCTGGATGCCGCGGATATCGAACCGGTTCCGGAAGGCCGGGGCGTTTACAGCAATCCGTTTATCAGCAGTCTCGGAAAAGTCGGCCAATCCGTAAAAAGACTGATCGATTGCCATAAGATACTGAATAGAACCGAATCGGAAGCGCCGGCTTCCGGAACAACCGGCAAAAGACTGGCGCCGATAAGCCAATAAGCCGACAGGGAGGTCTGGAGTATGGAATCAGCCCATCATGAATCAGTCGAAGAACAGGAAGATATGCAAAAGGACCGTTATCTGACGTTCATTCTGGCTGAGCAGATTTTCGGCTTGGAAATCTGTTTTGTTACGGAAATTATCGGACTGCAGCCGATCACGCCGCTCCCGGAAGCTCCGGAATATGTTCGCGGCGTAATCAATCTGCGCGGTAAAATCATTCCGGTTCTCGATGTACGCCTTAAATTTCGTATGCAGCCGGAACCTTACAACGACCGGACCTGCATCATTGTCGTCAATATCAAGGATATTCCGGTCGGTCTGATTGTCGATCATGTCGATGAAGTTCTGACTATCGGCCGGGAACAGATCACGCCGCCGCCCGAATATGGATCCGGCACCCAGAACCGTTATATATCCGGCATCGGCAAAGCCGGAGATCATGTCCATTTGCTGCTGGATTGTGAAAAACTGCTCCGTGAAGATGAAATTGCTCAGTTAAAAGTATAAACGCCGATCCATAAGGGGGAAGAAGTCATGAAAAGAAAGCTCAAGTTCAACAGTCTGATGACCAAAATCACCGCCTACATCACGATCATGATCCTGGTAACCTGCGTCGGACTCGCGGTCATTTCATATGGCCTGGCATCTAACGCTTTAAAAACATCCGTGAACGAATCGCTGGCCAAAGTAACCGCTTCAGCTTCCGAAACGGTTTCTGCCCGAGCCGGGAGCTATATCCAGGAACTCGCAGTCCTGGCGACCAATGACCTTATGCAGGATATCCAGCGGAATAAAAGCGATATCATCGCCTTGTTCAGCGAAATCGCCGCCAGCAACAGTTATCTGGATATGTTTGTCGCCGATACCCAAGGCAATACCTACACGATGAACAATAAAACGACTGTCATCTCCGACCGTGAGTATTTTCAGAAGGCCCTGCAGGGAACCACTTATATATCGGATCCGACGATCAATAAAACGACTAACAGTCTGGAAGTTTTCTTCGCCGTGCCGATCAAGGACCATCAGAACAAAGTCATCGGCGTTCTGACCGGCGCCCGCGACGGCAACGAGCTCAGCAATCTGATCGCCGACGTGACCTACGCGGAAACCGGCAAAGCATTCATGATCAATAAAACCGGCGTTACCGTCGCGCACAGCAATAAGGATCTGGTTATCAATATGGATAACGATCTGGAAAATGTAAAAACCGACGCCGGGCTGGCTTCTCTGGCCGCTCTGGAAGAACTGATGATTACCGGCAAGTCCGGCACCGGTCAATATACTTACGAAGGTGTGACCAAATACATGGGTTATCATGCCGTCGCCGGCACCAATTGGTCTTTGGCTCTGGCAGCGCCGGAAAACGAAGTCTTTGCCGCTGTCAACCAATTGGCGTCGTTTGTGATTCTGGCCAGCGTCCTTTTCGTAGCATTCAGCATCTGTTTCGGCATCTTTATTGCCCGCGGCATCAGCCAGCCGATTAAAAAGATCGTTGTCGTCTGTGATCAAATTGCCGACGGCGATCTGAATATCCATATAGATATGAAAGAACGGTCTGATGAAATCGGCCAACTGGCCAAAGGATTCATCAAGATGTCCGATAATCTGAACGAAGTTCTGTCAAATATCAATTCGGCTTCCGAGCAAGTGGCGGCCGGATCCAAGCAGGTATCGGATTCCAGTATGGCGCTGTCGCAAGGCGCTACCGAACAAGCCAGCTCTATTGAAGAACTGACTGCTTCGATCGAAGAGATTTCTTCGCAGACCAAACAGAACGCCGATTATGCCAAGGAAGCCAGCCAGCTGGCTGAAGGATCAAGAAGCAACGCGGAAAAAGGCAACACGAGCATGAAAGAAATGCTGCGGGCTATGGATGATATCAATGATTCATCCAGCAACATTTCAAAAATCATCAAGGTCATCGACGATATCGCGTTCCAGACCAATATCCTGGCGCTGAACGCCGCTGTAGAAGCTGCCCGCGCCGGTCAGCACGGCAAGGGATTCGCCGTCGTCGCCGAAGAAGTCAGAAACCTGGCCGCCCGCTCGGCCAACGCGG
>CAYRWC010000229.1:0-4965 GCA_964427795.1 uncultured Oscillospiraceae bacterium
TACCACAGATTACCAGCTGGTCCAGCCGCCATCGACCAGGAGATTATGCCCGGTTACGTATTTGGCGGCATCCGAAGCCAGGAACAGAACCGGTCCTTTGATATCTTCCTCGTCCGCGAACCGGCCCAAAGGAGTCAGCTGTTTATAATTGCGGACAAATTCATTTTGCTCGTCCCGGGTTAAATCCGGATTGAATCCGCCGGGACTGATGCAATTGACCCGGATATTATCAGGGCCATAACGATTGGCCATCCATTTGGTTAAACCGACCATGCCCCATTTCTCATAAGTATAATATGTCGGACTGGTCATGCCGGTATCGCCGTACACCGTAAAATTGGGCCCGACGGCGCCCTGGATCGAAGCGATGTTGATGATCGATCCGGTCTGCCGGCGACGCATGGCGCGGATCGCTTCCCGGCAGATCAAAACCAGCCCGGTCGAATTGATTTTCTGCGATTTCTGCCATTCCTCAGCCGTCAATTCATCAAGGTTCTGCGGCAGCGGCCGGCAAACCGCATTATTGACCAGAATATCCAGTTTTCCGTATTTGGCCAGGACAGACTGGATCACGGCGGTAATCGATTGTTCATCGCCCAGATCCAGGGCCATGCTGTCCGCCGCCCATCCCTTCAGATTCAATTCATCCGCCAAGCCGCGGCATTTCATAACGTCGCGCGCGGCGATGATAACGGTGGCTCCGGCCTCGGCCAGGGCTTCGCTTATCGATCGCCCATACAAGCCGTATCCGCCGCTGACCAGGGCTATTCTGCCGGATAAAGAAAATAGATCCAATGCCGCCCTCTTGTTTGTCATCTTTTCACCTCGCATGATCAACTCTTCAAATCCGCCGGCAATTAAAGCAAAGAGAATGTTTTCATGGTTTCATGAATTTTTTCGCATTGCTGCGGGCCGGGCATAAAGCAGTAATCCTGATGGAAATAACCTTCATAACCCAACAAATTCATAGCATAAGTAAAAGACGGCATAATCTCATCTTCAGCGAAAACATCTCTTAAAGCGATGATCTTTTTCAGATATTCTGCTCCGCCGGCGATGTCGCCAAGAGCAAAAGACTGATATTGATCGCGCGCCAAGGCTCCCGTGCAGGCAAACATGCCATCCAGATTACGGCCGATACCTTTGCCGCAGGCCAGATCAAAGGTATCCAGGCCGCTGTATAAAACTTTAAAACCGGCAGCCAGCTCATGCCGCTCCGTCATTTGCTCCAATTCCAGTGCCAGCGGCAGATCAGCCGTTTTTATGCCGCCAAGGTTTTTTTCGCCGCGCAGCCCCTGTATGGTAGCCGACGTTATTTTGCTGCGCGAGGCGCTGGGCAGATCATAAAGAAAGACCGGTTTCGGCGAATGTCTGGCTATTTCACGATAAAAGCAGATTTGTTCCCGTTCAGATGCCGCATAATAATACGGCGGCGTAGCTACAACGCCGTCAAAATCCAATCCGGCCAGAGCGTCGATCCGGTCGCAAGTCCGGCCGATCGTCGTATCCGTGACGCCGATAAAGACAGGGCAAGCTCCATGGGCGGCGTTGACGGCAGTTTCGGCTATCTTGACATAATCGCGGTCCCGGATAAAAACACCCAAGCCCATCGAGCCCATCACCAACAATCCGGCCGCACCAAATTCAATTTGATCCGTGACCTGCCGCGCAAAGCTTTTTTGCAGGAAAAAGCCCTCTTTGTCTTGAGCCGTTCCCAGTGCCGTGTAAAATCCTTTTTTCATTTCCATCTGCTTCTGTTACCTTTCGTTCGTTTTATTCATGATTTATAAAGTTTTGTTTTACCGACGTACACTCTCCCGAATGATAAAATCGGCATTGACACGCAATTTCCCGATCTTGCCGTCCAGATCGCCATTCAAAAATTCAAAAGCCATTTCGCCCATACGCACCAGAGGCAAGCTGAAAGAAGTCAGCGAAGGCTGATAATAGCGGCCATAATCCGTATTATCAAAACCAATAACCGATACATCCTCCGGAATACGCAGACCTTTGTCCCGGACCGCCCGCATGGCGCCGATGGCATAAAGGTCGGATGCAGCCAGCAGAGCATCGGGCTTTGCTTTTGACAAAATCAAATTAGCCTGGATATATCCGGCTTCCATCATGTTCATCTGGCCGTCATAGGAAACGCATACATGTCCTTCGCCGTCAAGACCGGCATCCTTCAACGCCGACCGATAACCGTCCAAGCGTTCTTCCAGGCCATATGTCCGTGCCGGAGGCGTGATGTACCAAATATTCGAACAGCCCTTGCTGATTAAATAAGCCGTTGCCTGATAAGTACAATGGCGGTTGTTGATCAGAACCTGAGGATATTGATCGGCGAATCCATAAACCTTATCGACCGATACGATTTTGCAGTGGGTTAAAGTTGCAATCAATTCATCATCCAGAACAGTCCCGACAAAAGCATATCCGGAAGTCTGCACGCCTCTCAGAAAGCGTAATTCCGCTTTTTCGACTTCGAAATCATGCAGGGTTTCTGAAATATGCAAAACAATGCCGTGTTTTGTGCACCGCTCGCGCAGTCCGCGTACGATGCCGATATAGTATGGATTATTCAGATCAGGAATAACCGCGGCAAAGACATCCCGTTTGCTTTTACGCAGAGAAGCGGCATATTCATTGGGAACATATTCCAATTCATCGATGGCTGCCAGAACCTTCCGCCTGGTTTTCGCGGCAACTCTTGTGCTGCCGCCGACAACCAAAGAGACCGTGGATACGGACACATCGGCTCTGAGTGCCACATCTTTGATGGTAACCTTCGAAAATCCACTCATTATTATGCCCTTCTCATGATATCGCCATTATAGTACCGAATCTATAAGTCGGAAATAAAATTCAAACGTTTTACATTTCTTGTTATATCTTAGGTTCTTTCTTACTTATTGTCAACGGTTAAGACGAATTATGAATGCCTTTATCTAATTTTAATAATTATTAAATCGTTTCGATTATAACTTGACAATTTAAATTTAGTTGACTAATATAAGGCTAATAGTCCATCCGGATCAGTTATCTTTATACCTTATATCTTATCTGAAAAGTGCGGAGCGCAACGTGAAAGATCGTCCATCAATCGAGGTATAAAATTATGAATCAGAACGGCAGAATCATACTGGATCTTGCACCCAAAGACGGCAATCCCCGCAACAGCGAAGGCGCTTTCATAGACTTGAAAGACGGCCGCATATTGTTTATTTTTTCTCGTTTCAACGGTTCCAGCGCAGCCGACAATGCTCCCGCCCATCTGGCCTGCATCGAATCGTCCGATAAAGGTGAAACCTGGTCGGAAGAAAGAATTGTAATTACCGCAGAACAAGATCATGCCGAGAATATCATGAGCGTGTCGTTAGCACGCATGCTCAACGGCGATATCGGCCTGTTTTATTTCATCCGGCGCGGCTTCGACGACGGCAAAGAATATCTGCGCCGCTCTTCTGATGAAGGAAAAACCTGGTCCGCTCCGACACCATGCGTTCCTGCCCGCGGTTATTATGTCACCAATAATGACCGGGTTGTACGCCTGCGGGACGGACGTCTCATTGTGCCGGCCGGTTACCATCGCACGATTGCCGGCAGAGAGAAAGGTTCAGAAATCTGGGATGGCCGCAGTACAACGATTTATTACTATTCCGATGATGACGGCCAGACCTGGCATGAATCCAATCTATGCACCCTTAATGCGCGCGAATCCCATTCAGGTCTGCAAGAACCTGGTTTAATCGAATTAAAAAACGGCTCGCTCTACGGTTGGGCCAGAACCGATGTCGGCGTGCAATATGAGATGTTTTCTCATGATCGCGGAGCCACATGGACGGTGCCCCAACCATCCCGTTTTACATCGCCTTGTTCTCCCCTATCCATGAAACGGGACCCGGGAACCGGCAATCTGATTGCTGTTTGGAATCCGATACCGGAGTACTTGACCCGGCCGAAAACATCGGCTGTCTGGAATGGCGGCCGCACCCCGCTTGCTTGTACGATAAGCTGCAACGACGGGCAATCCTGGCAGGACCCTTTTATCATAGAAGACGACCCGATTCGCGGATTTTGCTATATTGCCATGCATTTCGCCGGCGGCCAACTCATGCTGGCTTATTGTGCCGGCGGCAACGATGACGGCGGTTGCCTGAACCGTCTGCGAATCCGCAAAATGCCGGTCCCCCGATAACCGGCACTGATTCATGCCGATTTGCCGCGTCTGATTCATTCATGTAACACAAGGAGATTTTTATAATGGCTGTTTTAAAAATGGAACGTCAAGCCGCGGATAACACTTATCTGCATAAGGATTTTCACAAAGCCTTAAACCATGCCTTGATCTATCTTGAAAATCGGTTCGGCGAAGAAGCGGTACGCGATTATCTGCATGATTTCAGCGCCGCCTATTTTGCTCCGCTCGCGGCTGATCTGAAAAAGCGCGGCCTCATGGCTTTACAGGAACATTTTCAACGCATTTATGATCTGGAGGGCGGCGATGCGACGATCGAAATTTTATCTGATCCCGAACGGCTGTTGATAACGGTCCGTTCCTGTCCGGCAGTGGCTCATATCAGAGCCGCCGGAGATCCTGTTTCACCGCTTTTTCACTTAACCAGTTTCGTGGTAAACGAAACGATCTGTGCCGGCAGCTGCTATCAGGCAGCTTTATCGGATTATGATCCCGGCACGGGAGCTTGTTGCCAAACCTTTTCAAGGAGGGAAGCCAAATGATTTCCTGTACGGAATTTATACCGGCTTACAGCGAATTTTTCGCTTTTCTGGACCGCCGCGGCGGCAGCGATGCTGTTAAAGATTTCTGGTGCTATTTATCCGATCACTTTCTCGGCAACCTGCATGATTTGGCCGCCGAAAAAGGGCTGCGCGGCTGTTATGAATACTGGAGTCATACTTTGAATGAAGAAGCGGCCGACTTTACCATGACGCTTGATGAAGAAG
>CAYRWC010000230.1:0-4958 GCA_964427795.1 uncultured Oscillospiraceae bacterium
AGGTCAGAGCCGACGGCCTGCAGGCGATCATCAGTCTGAAACCCGGTCTGGTGTTCCATGACGGTCAGGCGCTGACCGCCGCTGATGTCGCTGCCTGCCTGCAATATGTCATCAATCCGGAAAATCATTCGCTTTATGCTTCCGGACTCTCCGCGGTCGGCGCGGTTAACGCAGTTGACAGCCAAAATCTGGAACTGCTTCTCAATCAGCCGGATCCTTGGCTGCCGTACGCGCTGACTTTTCCGATTATTCCGGCAGCCAGCCTGACCGCCGGGCCTTTCGATTTGGTTCCCGGCACCGGTTCCTATAAGATGGCGGCATACGACGCTCAGAATGGCCTTGAATTGGAATTGACGGTTTCCGAAAGCCCCGCGGATTTGAAAAAAATACAGGTTAAGGCATATCGGAATGAATCTGATGCGATGAGCGCTTTTGAAAAGGATGAACTGGATCTGGTCATGCTGGATGATCAGGAATACGGCCGCTATACCTTGCGCAACAGTCTGCGTCTGGATTACTATACAGGAAGCAAGGCAATCTTTTTATCTTGCAATACGCAAAGCGGTCGGTCTTTGGCTTCCGGCGGCAAGCTGCTTTTTATCAAAAAGCTGATTAACGCCGAGGCGTTGTCAAAAACAGAAGCGGCTGACTGGGGCGAGACGACGGATGTGGGACTTCCGGCAGCCAGTTGGCTTATGAACAAAATCAGCCCCGACGATACACCGGTGCTGGATCAAATGGAAACGCCGGCCTGGAACGCGCCATCGCAGCCGCTGAAGCTTCTGGTCCCGGCTGAGGACAAGTGGCGGCTGAAAATGGCGGCAAGCATCGCAACCCTGCTGACAAACGCCGGAATTGCTTATGAACAGCAGACTTTAGCGGCCGATGTTTTCTGGCAAGCTATATCGGCAGGAGAATACGACCTGGCTATCCTGTCCGCGACCCTGCCTGCCGCGCCTGTCCCGGGCTGGCTTTATAGGAATCCTCACGAGCCGTTGTTTTCTGCATTAGACAGCATTGGCGGCCAGGATGGCGGACTGGCAGATTATGCGGCATGGCAGGCGAAATTGAGCCAGCTGCTGCCGGCTTCGGCCGAAGCGGCATCCGGCAGCTCAGATGCCGGCCCGGATCTGGCGCAGGCGCTGCTGGAAACAGCCGCCCGGTCGCCTTGGTGCTGCCTGATGCTTATGTCGGAAGGCTTGGCTTACGGAGATCGGGTCAGCGGCCAATGCCGTCCTGACCGTTATCATCCCTATCAAAATATTGAGGAGTTGTGGGTATGGTCTGGACAATCATCATCATTCTCTTGACTGCGGCGGACCAGCTGCTGAAAGCGGTTGTTAACCGCAATCTGACATCGGTTATGGACAGAATTACGGTTATCGACCAATTTTTCTATATTATCCTGCGTAAGAACCGCGGCGCCGCCTGGAGTTTCCTGGCTGAACCGATCTGGGGCCTTTATTTATTAGCCGGCGTATCCTTTGTGGTCACGCTGGTCTTGCTGGCGATTCTTTACCGTACGCGAAACGCCAAGCTTCAAGCTTGTTTGACCTTAATCTGTGCCGGCAGCCTCGGCAACTTTATCGATCGTGTCCGCGACGGCGCCGTGACGGATTTTCTGGATTTCCATTTCGGTAATTACATCTTTCCGACCTTTAATCTGGCGGATATGCTGATCGTCTGCGGCACGATACTTTTGTGCCTGCTGATTCTGATCGATCCGAATGTGATCAGTAAAATCGGCTGGCCATGGAAAAAGCAGAAACCGGACGATATAAAAGATAAAACGGAGGAGAATCATGCTGCAAATCATCCGGATCAGTGAATCCGGCGAACGGCTTGACCGTTATCTGACCGGGCAGCTGGCCGATTGTTCCCGTTCTTATGTGCAAAAACTATTAGCCGACGGCTGCGTCACTTTGAACGGCAAACCGCTGAAACCATCCTGGAAAACGACGGCCGGCGTTGATGTGCAGGTCGATCGGCCGGCTCCCGAGCCTTCGCGTATCGAGCCGGAAGACATACCTCTTGATATTGTCTATGAGGATCAGTGGCTGCTGGTTGTCAACAAGCCGCAGGGCATGGTTGTCCATCCGGCGGCCGGCCATCATGATGGAACTCTGGTCAACGCCTTGCTAAAACATTGCGCCGGGCAGCTCTCGGATTTGAACGGCATCATCCGTCCGGGCATCGTTCATCGGATCGATAAAGATACATCGGGCTTGCTGCTGGTTGTCAAGGATAATCGTGTTCATGCCGACCTGGCGGAAAAAATAAGGAACCACGAAGTAAAGAGAACTTATCAGGCTGTTGTTCACGGCCGGGTCGAAGCCGATCAGGGCACCGTTGACGCTCCGATCGGCCGGGATCCGCGCAACCGGCAGCGTATGGCTGTCGTCGGCGGCGGGAAACCTTCGGTCACCCATTTTCGGGTGATTAAACGCTATTCGGCCGCCACCTGGCTGGAAGCGCGCCTGGAATCCGGACGTACGCACCAGATTCGCGTTCATATGCAGTATATCGGCCACCCGCTGCTCGGCGATCCGGTTTATGCCGGCAGCCGGCCTGACTATCATTTGGCCGGCCAAGCTTTACACGCCGGGGCTATTGAGTTTGTCCACCCGGCGAACGGACGGCTTCTCAGTCTGACCTGTCCGCTGCCCGGCTACTTTCAGACTCTTTTGGAGCAATTGACATGAACCCCCTGCGTTGGCGAAAAAAAATAATCTTCCCGAACCAATGGCGGCATCACTTGCTGATGTTCATCATCATGCTCATTTTCGGCTTTATTGTTATGAACCACATTCAATCGGTGCGGGCTGCCGATAAAACCAGCAACATGGTTATCCTTTACAAAGAACGGCAGGAACAGTTGAAGCAGTATGAAGAGCAATACAAGACGCTGCTGGATGAAAACGACAAACTGAACGCTCAGAAAGAAACGGCTATCGCCAACCTGCTGAACCGTCAGGGAAATGAAAACCTGCTTGCCGAATTACAAAAAATAAAAGTGCTGGCGGGATTTACCGAAGTGAAAGGCCCCGGCGTCATCGTTACCTTAAATGATAAGCCCGGTTACGATATTTTAGTCGATTCGAAATATTCTCTTGTCCATGACAGTGACATCCGGCGGGTGATCGATCTGTTAAGAAATGCCGGCGCCGGAGCTTTCTCGGTTAACGGCCTGCGGATAACCAACGCGTCTTTTGTGCTTTGCATCGGGCCGATCATCCGATGCAACAACCAGCGTATGCTGCCGCCCTATATCATCACGGCTATCGGCGATCCGGCGACGCTGGCCGAAGCTATAACAACCGATCAGGAATTCAACACAAGGCAAACTGCCGGCATTGATTTGGTGGTCAAGGTTCAGCAAGAACAGGAAGTGACTATTCCTGCTTTTGCCGAAGCTGATGATTTTTACAGCTATATCAGTTTATTGGAGGATGCTGCGCCATGAAACAGAATTTGCTTCGAACCATAGCTTTTACGGTGGTTTGCATCATACTGGGCATTTTAATTGCTTTACAGATGAAAAATGTCAACGACAGCAATGTAACAGCCAACAACTTGACGGATTTGCAAAATAAACTGTTGGACTATTACAATAAAAACGAGGAATTATCCAACCGGAACGCGAAACTGAACGAATATATTCGCATTCTGGAGGATGATATGTCGTCCGGCAATGAACAGATTGACTCGATCGTCAAGGAAAAAGAACGCGCCGCCATGTTTGCCGGCCTGCGGGAAGTCAAAGCCTATGGCCTGGTTATCACGGTCAGCTGCGCGACGGAGATCCGGGACAGCGTTTTGCGTCAGTTTGTCAATGAATTGCGTGCTTTAGGCGCTCAGGCTTTGGCGATAAACGACGAACGGCTGGTGGCAACGTCGGAAATCAGAGCTAGCGGTTCATCGATCATCATCAACGGCAACGCATATGACCGCAGCGGTAAATTTGTGATCAAAGCGATCACGAAACCCCAGGATGAAGATTCGATTATGAATTATCTGGAAACTGTCAAGAAGCAGATTCAAGAAGATGCTACGGTAACTAACGATCAGTATGATATCCATTTTGAAGCTCTGCCGGAAATTACGATTCCGGCTTTAAGCGAAGACAGCATGGCATTCAGAATTGATTTGCTGATGCCAAATCAGTAATGAGACCCCGGCAGGGAGGAGAAGCGGATTTTGGAACGGAAAATCAGCGTTGATCATACACAGGCAGCATTGGCTGTCTTCGGCAGCTGCAACGATCATCTCAATATGATCGGCCGGATTCTGGATGTGGCTATGGATATAACCGACCAGGGCTTGCGGATTCAAGGCGATGAGGAGAACCTGGCTAAAGCGGCGGCGGTTTGCGAACAACTGCTGGAAATCAACCGGCAGGGGCATCCGATAAACATGCAGCTGGTGACCTACCTGGCCGATACTGCCAAAGAGGGCAATCTGGAGCAAGTTTTCGGTTATACGCCCGATTGTATCTGCGTGACGGCCAAAGGCCGGCCGATCCGCAGCAAAACCCTGGGCCAGAAGGAATATGTCCAGGCCATACGCCAGCACGACATTACGTTCGCCATCGGCCCGGCCGGCACCGGCAAGACTTTTCTGGCCGTGGCCATGGCTGTCAACGCGTTTCGGGCCCGCGAGGTCAGCCGCATTATATTGACCCGTCCGGCTGTTGAAGCCGGCGAAAAACTGGGCTTTCTGCCCGGCGACTTGCAGACGAAAGTCGATCCCTATATGCGGCCGCTCTATGACGCGCTTAATGAGCTCATGGGTGTCGACCATTATTTAAAAAATCTGGAAAAAGGTTTGATCGAAGTTTCACCGCTGGCGTATATGCGCGGACGGACTCTGGATGAAGCGTTCATTATCCTGGATGAAGCGCAGAACACGACGCCGGAGCAAATGAAAACGTCTCTGACCCGGCTTGGGTTCAACGCCAA
>CAYRWC010000231.1:0-4895 GCA_964427795.1 uncultured Oscillospiraceae bacterium
GCCGTTTTTATTTACCTTGAAAGAGAGCTGGATAAGGAACATGAAAAGGCTTTTGAAAATGCTCAGAATGAAGCCCAATCTCATTTTCATCGCTGCCACCAATGCCGCGAATGGGTCTGCGATGATGATTTCAATGAAGAAGAACAACTCTGTGTCGAATGCGCACCGCGGCTGAATGTTGCCGTCGCGGCCGCCCGTTCGCGTAAAATGGTGGAAGATATCGAAGAAAAAGCGCAAAATACTCAAGTATTTAAAGGTGAAATCGAAAGCAAGACGATCATTTGTCCGCAATGCGGCAAACCGGCCGGCCAAGGAAAATTCTGCAATAATTGCGGAGCATCCATGGCTGCCGAACGATGCGCTCAATGCGGCGCCCCTCTGGCATCCAACATGCGTTTTTGCGGCGAATGCGGCGCTCCGCGACAAGCGGCGCGGCCGGCCGGGCAATGTCCGGCTTGTCAATATCAAAACGCGCCGGGTACGAAATTCTGCGGCAATTGCGGCGGCAAACTATAATCAATTCCAACACGACGGATCAATAGAGTCAGAGTATTCCAACGCTTAATTTGGGATCTCTGACTTTTTTTTACGCTACGTCATATCTGCGGATCAACCGCCTGCTTTCTTCAAGACATAATCAAAGACGGAAACAATAAGTTGAAACAAATGGCTACACAGAATGCTCTTTGTCTAAATTGCTTTATTATATATACGCTTCATTGGACAATATGCCAAACGCTAAATGCTAAACAAAGAAACTTAATGAAATCAAGTAAATAAAAGTAGAAAATAAATGTTGACTTAAACGCATTGCGATCATATAATTGTTTCGTAGTCGGAAAACGACACGACAAGCGCGCTTTTTCTATGTCAATTTTCAAAAACGGATCTGAATCGAAAGATATTTCGATTGCTGCCCTGTCTAATAATCGTTTCGGGAGGATATGAAGATGTTCAGAATTGGACAAGAAGAGATTGATGCAGTTGCTCGAGTGATTCATGGCGGACAATTATTCCGGGTCAATACAGCTTTACACGAGGTCGAGCAATTTGAGCAGGAATTAGCAGATAAATTCGGCGTAAAATATGCGCTATGCCTATCAGGCGGTACAGCAGCTCTGACTTGTGCTTTAGTAGGCATGGATATCGGTCCCGGTGACGAAGTAATCGTACCGGCTTACACCTTTATGGCAACCGCGCTGGCTGTGACCTCTGTCGGTGCTATTCCGGTATTGGCAGAAATTGATGAAACAATGACCCTGGATCTGGATGACGTTGAAGCTAAATTGACACCGAATGTCAAGGCTGTCATCCCGGTCGACATGGTCGGATTTCCCTGCAATATGCGGCGCCTGAAGGAAATGAGCTTAAAATACAATTTCAAAATTTTGGAAGATTCCTGCCAGGCGGACGGCGGCGGGTTCGGCGACAAACGGCTTGGCGTTTGGGGCGATGCCGGCTGCCTCAGCTTCAATGATTTCAAGATTATGACAGCAGGCGAAGGCGGCGCTGTTTTGACGAATGACCGCCATATCTATGAACGCGCGATGATTTATCATGACGGCGGCGCGGCTTTCCGGCCTAATGCCGGCGAGATCCAGGAACCGTTTTTCATGGGGACACAATACCGGGTCAGCGAAATCACCGGTGCGGTGCTGCGGGTTCAACTGAAGCGTCTCGACGGTATTCTGGCCGACCTGAGAAGAACCAAAAAGGCCATTATGGCCGGCTTGGCCGATGTTTCCGGCGTCCGTTTTGCTCCTTCGCATGATCCGGAAGGCGATTGCGGGACAACCGTGGCTTTTACTTTCACGACGGCCGAGCGCGCCAGAGCTTTTGCCAAATTGGTTAAAAATGGCGCCTGGCTGCCTATTGACAGCGGCAAGCATGTTTACAGCAACTGGGATCCCCTGCTGGCAAAACGCGGGTCTCATCATGCTGCGCTTAATCCCTTCAATTTACCGCAGAATAAAGGCCTGCGCATGGATTACAGCGATACCATGTGCCCGAAAACGCTTGATATTTTGGCACGCACAGTCTATATTAGCCTGAGAGCCGATTGGACAGATGAACATATCAACGAGGTGATCGGACAATGCCGTCAAGCTTTCCAAGATTTAGATAAATAATGATGTAAATTCGGCTGTCCTGTTCTGATAATCAAAACAGGATAGCCGATTGTTTGAACGTTTCAAAACTATAAAAAGAATAACCGGGAGGACAAAGTCATGGGAAAAGCAAAGTTTGCTTATACAGTCTGGCAGTGGGGAACCGATACCAAAGAGCAGTTCATTCAGGCTTTACGCGATATTACGGAAGTCGGCTATGACACTTTTGAAAGTGTCAAGGCGGCAATCAATGTTTTCGACGGACAACCGGGACCTTTTATGCAGGTCTGCCGCGAATATGGCGTGAAACCGAACGGCTTCTATTTCCATTTGAACGGACAATGGGACAATGATGTCGAGGATGTCAAGAGGAAACTGCCGTTTATGGCGGCCTGCGATATTCATCGGATGAACGTTCAGGCTACCGGCATTACCGGCCGCCCGGCAAATCAAGAAGAACTGGATTACGATCTGAAGGCGATCAACGCCATCGCCGCCATGGCCAAGGAATATGACATCATTCCGTGCCTCCATTGTCATTACAATACTACGGTTATGTATGAGAGTGAGATCGATTTCATCCTGCAAAATACAGATCCCGCTCTGGTTGGCTTTGGCCCGGATACGGCGCATATGACGGCCGGCGGCTGCGATCCGGTGGCGGTCATCCGCCGTTACGCGGACCGCGTCAAATTTACCCATCTTAAAGACATTACTTCCGGCGGCGTCGAAGCGGCCGGCATGCAAGCGGGCGTCGAGGTTTACACCAATTTCCGTGAGTTGGGCGAAGGCATCGTCAATTTCCCGGCTATTTTCAAAATTTTGGATGATGTCGGTTATGACGGCTATCTGACTGCCGAACTGGACCGCAGCCGTTTTGGCAATAAGGAAAGCGCGGCGATGACGCTGGCTTATCTCAAGAAAAACTACCGTCAAGATTAAAATAAAAACGTCAAGAGGCTTATATGGATATCATCGATGTGAACACCATGCTGGGTCCGTATCCGACCAAAACACGTTACCGCGATGCAGCCGGTTTGATCAGCTATCTGGATGATTATAGGATTACTTCTGCAGTGGCCTATCACGGCGCTGCTCAAATGACCCCTTGGCAGTATAATGCGGAAATGACGCAAATTGCCAATCAATCGAGCGGCCGGATCCGGGCTTGTCATGTTCTCGATCCCATGCTGGGAGAGAACAATGAACCTGGTGAAGGAACCCTGATTGAACGGCTGCGGCAAAACCGACCGGAAGCTGTCCGTTTGCTGCCGGCTACCCAAAGTTACCCGATTAATTCCTTTTTTTGCGATCAGATTCTTGAACCGCTCAATGAACTGCGTTTACCCTTAATGCTGGATGCCAGTGAAATTCATTCAATAGCAGATATACCGCCTCTGGCCCGGGATTATCCTGATCTGCCGATCGTCATTTTACGTCATTATTTCAATCATTCCCGTACGATAACTCCTTTGCTGACAAAATTGAAGAACGTCTATATCGATATGAATATCATGATCGATACCGGCTATCTGGAGGAACTGGTCGAAGAGCGCTGCGGCAGTGAAAAAATGCTTTTGGGCAGCGGTTTGCCGATCCATGTTCCGGCCGGAGGGTTGTCGTTGATCCTTTATTCGACAATCTCGACGCCGGATAAGGAAAATATCTTGCATGCCAACTGGGAGCGGCTGCAAAGGGGGATCCGTTATGACCATCAGAGATGAAGCCTTTGCCGGTTTGCCGGTTTCGCCGTTTGTTATTGATGCCCATACCCATATTGCGCCATATTATATGAGCGGCTGGTATCAGACTCCGAAAGAAACGACGAATCAGGCCATTGTCGCCAGTCTCGACCGTTTAGGCATCAACTGCATCGTTACGGCGCCTCATTTGCTCATTACCGGCATGATGGCCGCCGCCAACACCGTCGCCGCAGCGGCCGCCGCCGAATATCCGGGCCGGATTTACGGTTACATCGTGATCTGCCCGGGCGAAGGAATGGATGCCGTAAAGGCCGAACTGAAGAAATATGGCAATCATCCCAGCTTTGTCGGCCTGAAATTCCTGCCGGGTTATCATGGTATTTTAAACCAGCCGGAATATCAGTATGCCGCTGATTTTGCCGCGGAGCGGTCCAGCGTTATTTTGACCCACACCTGGGGCAACAGCCCGGATCTGTCTGAGGTCGAGGATCTGGCGGCAAAACGTCCGTCCCTGCGTCTGCTTTGTGCCCATCAGGGCGGCGGCGCGGCGCCTCTGTCATATAAACTGGCAGGCATTATGAAACGGGTACCCAATATTACCATGGAAATCTGCGGTTCGCTGCTCAATCCGCTGGGCATCGAAGATCTGGTCGATCTGGTCGGCGAAGACCGGATTGTCTATGGCAGCGACTTGATCAACCTGGATGTCCGTTATGATTTCGGACGGGTGGTCTTCTCGCCGTTGACCGATACCATTAAAAAGAAAATCCTTTCCGGAAATTATCTCAATCTGCTGCGTGATTCACAAATGGGGAAAATTGTACCTAATTAAGTAGATGCAAGCTTTTGATGAGTGCACGCTTCATGAGCTTTGTTTCTTAGCAACACAAGATCATCATTCCACATTCCACAAGAAAGGTGGTGGTGGAATCACCGATCCTTCAGGTCCTGATTTATTGAACAGTTCTACTCTACCAAACAAGAGAAGTATATTGAAAGGGGTGTACCTTAAGATGAAGAAAACCATGTCGTTGATTGCATGCTTGATCCTCGTTCTGGCGATGTTGATGGGGTGTACCGGTAC
>CAYRWC010000232.1:0-4876 GCA_964427795.1 uncultured Oscillospiraceae bacterium
TCAGCGGCAAGATCCGCCGCGTGGCGATCAGACAGGCCGGTTCCAAGGATGTCCGGCCCGTCGAAGATTAATCCCCGAAGACTGTCGAGGATAGAGGAGTAATCAGATGGAACAGGCGGCAGCGCATGACGGTTGGGAGTACTGCGGCGCCCTGGGGCAGGATAGCCATCGTTTTATGACAGAAGACGAGCGGTCTGCCGATCCGGCCAGAATACTGACGCTGGGCGGGCTTGCCTGGCCGGATGAAATGCCTTTGGCCGGAAACAGCGACGCCGACGTCATTCTACATGCGTTGACCAATGCGATTTCCGGCTTGACGGGCCATAATATATTAGGCGCCCGGGCAGACGAGCTCTGCCTGAAACAAGGTATCACAGACAGCGCCGTGTATCTTCGGGAAAGTCTCGCTGACCTGGCGGCATCCGGTTGGCATTTATGCCATATATCATTGGCAATCGAAGGGAAACGCCCTCATTTTGCCGGCCGAACTGAAGCTCTGAGGCAAAAATTGGCCGAACTGACCGGGCTTGCCGAAGAGCGCGTCGGCCTGACCGCTACCAGCGGCGAAGGTCTGACACCTTTTGGACGTGGCGAAGGCCTGCAGGTTATTTGCCAGATAACGGCAAAGAGAAAGATATAACGATATCGGTCCCGGGACTTTCGAACGATTATCGGTCCCGGGACGTTCGAACGATTATCCTGAATCAGCAGAATGCCGGACAATCCGGCGCGTCAGGACGACTCGTCGTCGGCCTGATCGTCTTCCTCCGCTAGGCATAAGCCCAGCATACGGTCATCCGGCGTTGTTATTTTGATGTTTCGATAATCGCCGTCAACCAAATATACGGCATATCCGGCTTGCTCAAGCAAGGACAGATCGTCGGTGCCTTGTCTGTCTGCTTCCGCCGCCTGCCGGTAGGCGCGCTCCAACAGTTCCCATTCTGCGCCCTGAGGCGTCTGCATCGCCCATAAACAGCTGCGGTCCGGCGTCTTAAGCACCTTCCGCTCTGCCGAAACTTCCTTAATGGTATCTTTGACCGGAACTGCCGCGCCGCAAGCTTGATATTGCTCGACGCCGTCCAGAACCCGTCCGATGACCGGCTGCGATACGAAACAGCGGGCTCCGTCGTGAACCAGCACCGGGCTGTCCGGCCTTGGCGCGGCTTGCGCCTGCAAAGCCAGCAGCCCCTGTCTGACGGATTCCTGCCGCGTCGCTCCGCCCGGCGCCAGCGCCAGGATTTTTACCGGCCGGATCTCCGCCAGCGTCGCGGCCATGGCCGCCAACTCTGACGCGGCGGCTACGACAATGATACCGGCGATCCGCGGATGATGTTCGAAAGCCAGAACAGTACGGCATATGACTGGATAACGGCCGAGACGGATAAAAACCTTGTTTTCTCCGACGCCCATGCGCGAACCGGCGCCGGCCGCCACGATAACGGCATAGGCGAGCTTACGGTCCTGCGGGCTGGAGTCGGCATATTCACGCTGTATCATCCATACCTCCCGTATATTGGCGCCTTAAGCCTTTGCGGCGGCAGGCGGTTAGTCGAACAGCAGATCCAGCGCTTCGCTGATCCGGTCGACGAAGAATAAATCGCAGATATCGGGCAGCTTGATTTTAGCCAGCCCCGGCCGGCAGCTGCCAGGCAGGATGAAGCTGGTGAAGCCCAGGCGCGCGGCTTCCTGAATCCGGCGGTCGGCCTGGCCGATGCTGCGTATTTCACCCGTCAGGCCTACTTCGCCGAAGACCAGACTGGAAGCGCGGATCGGCTTGTTTTTCAGGCTGGACATGATCGCGGCTACAACCGCCAGGTCGGCTGCGGTTTCCGCGACGCGCAGACCGCCGACGACATTGGCGTAGGTGTCCATATTATTCAGTCCGAAGCGAAATTGTTTTTCCAGGACGGCCAGCAGCATGGTAATCCGATTGCGGTCCAGGCCCTGCGCCATACGCTGCGGCGAGCCATAGGCCGATTCATTAAGCAGCGCCTGAATCTCGACTAAAATCGGCCGGGTGCCTTCCATGCAGGCGGTGACAACCGAACCGGGAACCTGGATCGGTCGGCCGGACAATAAGGCTTGCGAGGCATTGTCGACTTCTTGCAGTCCGCGGTCGGTCATTTCAAAAATGCCCAGTTCATCAGTTGCGCCAAACCGGTTTTTTACGGCGCGGAGAATACGATAGCTTTGTTGACGCTCGCCTTCAAAATATAAAACGGTGTCCACCATATGCTCCAGTACGCGCGGTCCGGCTAAAGAACCGTCTTTGGTCACATGGCCGACCAGGACAATGGTGATATTCCGCGTTTTGGCCAGACGGAGCAGTCCGGCCGTAGCTTCGCGGATCTGGCTGACACTGCCGGGCGCGGCCGACAATTCCTCAACATATAAGGTCTGTATCGAATCGACAATGGCTAAATCAGGCTTGTCCCGCTCTAAAGCCGCCGCGATCGCGGCAAAGTCCGTTGCCGCCAGCACGGCGATGGATAACCCGCCGGGAAGTCCCAGGCGGTCGGCCCGCAGGCGAATCTGCTGCGGCGATTCTTCGCCCGAAATATAAAGCGTTTTGTGCCGCTGCCCGATCGAACTGAGCGCCTGAAGCAGCAGCGTTGATTTGCCGATACCCGGATCGCCGCCGATTAAAACCAGCGAACCTTTGACAAAACCGCCGCCCAGAACCCGGTCAAATTCGTGGATGCCGCTGGATAAACGGTCTTCCGCTCCGGCTGTGACATCGGCCAGCTGAATAATTCCTGCGGCGTTCGCCTGTCTGGCGGGACCGGTCCCGGCCCAAGGGCCGCGGCTGGGCGATTGTCCTGCCGGAGCGGCTTTTTCTTCTACCAGAGTATTCCAGGCTCCGCATCCCGGACAGCGGCCCAGCCAGCCGCTGGTTTCCTGGCCGCATTCGCTGCAAAAAAATCGTGATTTGCCTTTGGACATATTCTGCCTCCGTTAGCGTTCAGATTTGCCAAGCAGGTTAAAATGTGTTTTTAGTATAGCATATGCGTGATCCTGCCGGCTTCATTAGCCGGAAAGAATAATCGGATTCAGCCTTGGACAAGGATCTTGAACTGCCCGGCGGCATTAGTTATAATCAAGATGACTTCACTTGTATATACAACTTTCGGAGGCGCGATATGGCGGATTCTCACGAACCCAAATACATGGAAGTCCAGACATTTCTGCTGGATCAGATCCAGCGGGGCTTTTTGCAGCCCGGTCAGAAGGCGCCGTCGGAAAATGAACTGGCGGCGTTGTTTCATATCAGCCGCTTAACGGCGCGGCATGCCCTGACTCTTCTGGTGCAAAACGGCCTGCTGCAGCGCCAGCAGGGCCGCGGGACTTTTATTTGCGACCGCCGCCGCCGGATCGGCGTTTGCATGACTTATATCGACAGTTATATTTTCCCGGATATTCTGCGGGGCATCGACGCCGCTTTGCGTCAGAATCAGCTGACGTTGGTTTTAATGAGCAGTAATAATGAAACGGCGCAGGAGCAAGACGCGCTGACACATTTGCTGGACCAAGGCCTGGACGGCTTGATCTGGGAACCGGCGCGCTCCGCGCTGCGCCCTGATAACGACGAAATTCTCGCGAAAGTGCGCCAGAGCCGGCTGCCGACTGTTTTGATCAATAGCCGGCTGCCTTTTCCCGAAGCCGGAAAAGTGCTGACGGCTGATGCCTCAGGGATGGATTTGTTGATCAATCATCTGGCCGGTTGCGGACACCGCCGTTTTGCCGGCCTGTTTTGCCGCGACCTGATTCAGGGCCGACGCCGGCGGGACGGTTTCCTGGCGGCGCTGGAGCGTCGCGGTTTCGATCCGCGGGATGCGGTCCTGATGGAATTCGATTCCCGCGACCTGACAGCCGGATTTTCCGAACTGGCATCTGATTTAGCGGCAAAAATGAAAAGAAACGGCTCGACCGCACTCTGTTGCTATAATGACCAGGTTGCGTTTCGCTGTTATCGGGAATTGCTGCGTTTGGGCTGGCTGATACCCGGAGATTTGTCATTAACCGGTTTTGACGCGGCCGAACTGCTCAACGGCGGTAATGATCCGGCCGGGCAGCTCAAAGGGCTGACGACCGTTACGCATCCGGGCGCCCGGTTAGGCCGGGAGGCGGTTAATATGCTGTTATCTCTGATGCGGAATACCCAGGATGACCAGGGGCCGGTCCTGGAAATGCCGGCCGATTTAATTCTGGGCACCAGTACTGCTCCCTGCGGCAGATCAAATTGAGTAGATAATCACGGTAAATAAGGGGGACAAATGCATGAAGAGGAAATTAGCGTTAGGGATTGATTTTGGGTCATTATCCGGCCGGGCTTTGTTGGTCGATGTGGCGACCGGCGAGGAGGTTGCTTCTGTGGTGCATGAATATGCACATGGTTTTATTGAAGATAAATTGCCCGTTTCCGGTGAAACGTTGCCGCCGGACTGGACTTTGCAGGATCCGCAGGATTATCTGGACGTCCTTGCTCTGGCGGTTCCCGCAGCCCTGCGGTCGGCAGGCGCGGCTTCGGCCGATATCGTGGGCGTCGGCATCGATTTTACCGCGTGCACGGTTCTGCCGGTCAAGGCGGACGGCACGCCGCTCTGCTTTTTGCCGGAATGGAAAAACAACAAACATGCCTATGTCAAGAAATGGAAGCATCATGCCGCCCAGGATGAGGCCAATCGACTGACCGCCCTGGCTCGCGAGCGGGGAGAGGACTTCCTGCCGCGGTATGGCGGCAAGATCTCGTCCGAATGGCTGTTTCCCAAACTGTGGCAGATTTTGGACGAGGCTCCGGAAATCTATGAGGCGATGGATCGATTTATGGAAGCGGCCGATTGGATTGTCCTGCAATTAACCGGCAAAGAGAAACGCA
>CAYRWC010000233.1:0-4828 GCA_964427795.1 uncultured Oscillospiraceae bacterium
GGCGTGCACTGCATCGACCTGATCCAGAATATTCTCGGCAGCAAAGCTGTCCGCGTGGCGGCTTTGATCAAAACGCGCGCTTTCCAGTACGAGGTGGAAGATACATCCAATCTGCTGATCGAATTAGCGGACGGCACGAATGTCCAGGTGGAAGCCTGCTTCAACATTCCCGACGCGGCTGCTAATTGGCGGCTGGAATTCTCCGGCACCCAGGGCAGTATTGTCGCCAATGAAACCATCGGCCAGATAGACGGCGGCCAGGCCAAGATCACCTTGGCGGGCGTTCAGGCCGGCTACAATGCCATTCAGGACAATACCCGGACCGAGACCAAAGTGGATGAGCCTAAAGAATTCGGCAATATGTATGCCCGGGAAATCGAATCCTTTTCCCGCTCTCTGCTAAATGGTACACCGGTTGAAGTACCTTTGACCGATGCCGTGCAGGTGCAGCGCGTCGTCGAAGCGGCCTATCGTTCTGCTCGTGAAGGCATCTTCGTCACCGTGGATCCCGCCTGAGAAAACGATCCTGCCCTATTCCATTAAATGAAGCGTCACGCGTGACGTTGCTATCAAAAAAGCCGGCTGGTTACAGCCGGTTTTTTTTGAACATCGCCGGTTTCTTCTCTCGCGGAAAGCCGGTTGCTTATTATGATGATTCCAGACAGAAGACATAGGCCGGCGGCATAGGGCAATCCGCTTCCCCGGCAGGCAATTTTATCCGCAGCAAGCCCGTCTCCGAGGAAAATTCCCAAGGCTCGCCGGTTTCGACCCGCGTAATCCGGCATACCGGCCGAGTGGCTTCACCGGATATTTCCGGAATCAGGATTTCCGATGGCGCGGTTTCATTTTCATGATCGGGCAGATAAAAAACATAACGGGACGAGCCTTTGCGGGTCCAGGCAAACGGGCCTTGCCGGTACGGAGCGCACGGGCGGGTGCCGTAAATGGCTTCGCCGTTGGCTTTAAGCCAGACGCCCAGCTCGCGCAGCGTGCGGACGGCGCCTTCCGGCAGCCGGCCGTCCGGCTGCGGACCCACATTGAGCGCCAAATTGCCGCCTTTGGCGACGACATCGATCAGCATATGAATAACCTGGCGGGCGGATTTATATTGGTCTTCATATTTAAATGAGAACGAAGTTCCCAAAGTGATGCAGCTTTCCCAGGGAATCATCAACGGTTTTTCCGGTACGGTTTGCTCGGGCGTGACATAATTCTCATATGGCCCGCCGACGGTCCGGTCGGCGGCAATCAGCCAGGGCTGAAACCGGCGGGCGCGGTCGACTGCTTCTCCCAACCGGATATCCTGGCCGTTGGCAGCCGATACCCAGCCGGCATCCAGCCACAGAATATCAATCCGGCCATAATGCTCCATCAGTTCCATAATTTGGCCTTGGGTAAAACGAACAAATTCCTCCCAGAGCGCCGGCTGTTCCTGAGGATCATAGGAAGGACCACGTCCGGTGGCCGCGCCGCGCGGCATGCCGGGCGCCCAATAGGCCGGTGAATGCCAGTCGGCTTTAGAGAAATAAGCGCCGATGGCCAAGCCTTTTTGCCGGAATGCCTCAAAGAGATGTTTGCAGATGTCGGCTCGGGGATGATCATGAAAGGGGCAATCCGGCGCTGTAACACGATAGTCGGACAGCCGGGTATCCCACATGCAGAAGCCGTCATGATGCTTTGTGGTAAAAATCAGGTAGCGAAATCCGGCTTCAGCCGCCAGTTCGGCCCATTGTTCCGGCTGGAAGCGAATCGGGTTGAACGTCCGGTTCAAGTTGAAATACTGCTTCTTGAAGGTTTCACCGTCTACCGGCCAGTCGACGCCTTGCCGTGACCAGGCGGCATCTTCGTCGGACAAGGCCCAGGATTCGACCAGACCGAGCTGGGAATACGGTCCCCAATGCATCATCAGCCCGAGCTTCTGATCCTGCCACCAATCCAGGCGCTGCCGCAGCAGCGGGTCTTCCGGCCGGACCCAGGATTCTTCGCGGTTGTATTGATGCACGCCGTCGACAATCTTGTCGGCCGGCTCGCCGTCACCGTCGGGCGCGTCGTCCGCGGGAATTGCCGCCGGCATCGAGCCGGCGGCAAAATCCAATTCCTGTTCATCCGATAAACGTTCGGCTTTCTTCATAGGGTTCCCTCCCCGAGCGGTCAGATAAAGAAGCTGGCGTCGGATTGCTCGGCAGATGCCAGCATGGTTGCCACGCCGCCGATTTCCACACCGGGTACGAGTTCTTCCGGTTTGATGCCCATAACATCCATCGACATTTGGCAGGCAATCATCCGGATGCCGTTCTGCATGCCGGTCTGGATTAAATCTTCCAAAGATGAAACATTCTTCGATTTCATGACGCTGCGGATCATTTTCGCGCCCATGCCGGCCATATTCATGCGGGAAAGACCGAGTTTGCGCGAACCGCGCGGCATCATGCCGCCGAACATTTTCTCGATAAAGTTTTTCCGGACCGCCACGCGCCGCGGCTGGCGCAAAATATTCAAGCCCCAGAAAGTAAAGAACAAGGTGACTTTACGGCCCATGGCCGCCGCGCCGTTGGCGATGATCATCGCGGCGATCGCTTTATCCAGATCACCGCTGAAAATAACGATCGTCTTGTCATTGCCGGCCGGCCCCACCGCAACAGCCGGACGCGGCTGCTCTTTGACGATCTCCACCGTATACAGGCCGTTTTGCGCGGCAATATGATCCAGCCTGTGCCCGGTCCGTTCGGACCAGGCTTTGACATCGGAAGCAAATCCCGGATCGGTCGCGTCGATGATCAGATGATCGCCGGGCTCTACCTGCTTGATGCCTTCCGCAAGTTTCAGGATCGGACCCGGGCATTGCAAACCGGTGGCATCCAGCCGCAAAACCTTAACTGGAGCGGCTGCCTGAGCCGTAACGCCCGCCGGCGCCGTAACGGCTGCCGCTTCTTCTTTCAGAGGACAGACAACCAGCTTCTCGCCTTCATTGTCGGCTGTCGCCTCGCCATAACAATTAAAAGGAATCTCGGCCGACTGATCCAGCATAACCGTGTGATAAAGCTTATAGCCGCCGCTGAGGTTGAAAATGCCGTCATAGCCGTTCTGCTGCAGGATGCGGGCAGCCAGATAGCCGCGCAGGCCGACCTGGCAGAATACATAGATATTCCGGTCGCGCGGAAATTCAGGCAAGCGGGATCGTATTTCGTCGAGCGGAATATTCACAGCGCCGTTTAAGCTGCCGAGGCTGAACTCTTCCGGGGTCCGCACATCGACCAGCATGACTTTATTCAAGTCCAGATCTGCGACATCATGATAATGGAAAACCTTGACATCGCCCTTCATGATATTGGCGGCAGTAAACCCGAGCATGTTAACCGGATCTTTAGCCGACGAATAGGGCGGCGCATAGGTCAGTTCCAGCTGTTCCAGATCCATTACCGTCGCGCCCAGACGCTGAGCGGTCGCCAGGACATCGATCCGTTTGTCGACACCATGTATACCGACGGCTTGGGCGCCTAATATCTTGCCGTTCTCCGGGTCGAACAGCAGCTTCATGGACAATTGTGTCGCGCCCGGATAATAGCCGGCATGATCTAAAGGATGAATATATGTCTTTGCATAACGAATTTGTTCGCGTTTCAGCTGTTTCTCATTCAATCCGGTACTGGCGGCCGTCATATCGAATACTTTCAGGACCGCGCTGCCCTGAACGCCGCTGAAAATTACATCGCGGCCGGCGATATTATCTGCCGCAATCCGCCCTTGTTTATTAGCCGGACCGGCCAGGGGAATCAAGCCGGGATGCCCGGTTACCAGATTTTCGATTTGAATGGCGTCGCCGACCGCGTAGATATCCGGATCTGATGTCCTTAAGTGCCGATCCACCTTAATGCTATCGGCCAAGCCCAATTCAAGGCCGGCTTCTTTAGCCAGGCGGCTGTCCGGCGTTATGCCGATGCTGAAAACAACCAGATCGGCTTGCAGATACTGGCTATTGGTCAGCCGTACTTTCAGCCGCCCGTCCGGCGTCTGGGAAAATCCGGCGGCGCCTGTGCGAAAGAGTAGCTTCAAACCTTTTAAACGCATATGTTGATGCAGAAACGCCGCCATATCCGGATCAAGCGACGCGACCACCTGATCGGTAAACTCAACCAGAGTAACATCCAGACCGCGTTCCATCAGATTTTCAGCCATTTCGACGCCGATAAAACCGCCGCCGATGATAACGGCGCTTTTCAGTTTCTGTTGATCAACGAAATCGCGAATCCGGTATGTATCGGGAATGTTGCGCAGCGTAAAAACGCCCGGGAGGTCGAGGCCTTCCAGAGGCGGCCGTTTCGGCTCGGCGCCGGGTGAAAGGATGAGTTTGTCATAGCTCTCCTCGTAGATCCGCCCGCTCCGATGATCTTTAATTCTTACCCTATGACGGTCTCTGTCGATGCCGATGGCCTCGGACAGCGTCCGGATATCGAGATTGAAGCGTTCGTGCATGCTCTCCGGCGTTTGAACCAGCAGCTTGCCGCGATCCTTTATGATATCGCCGATATAATAGGGCAGACCGCAATTGGCATAAGATATATACTCGCCTTTTTCCAGAAGAATAATTTCCGCCTGTTCATCCAGGCGGCGCAGACGGGCCGCGGCAGAGGCGCCGCCGGCAACACCGCCGATAATAATCACTTTCATGCTGATCACCTCGCAACCTTTTTGTCTGTTCGTGTTTGACAAAATTATTTTATCAGGTGATTAACATTTCTTCTGTAACATTGTAACACAAGAAAAGATATATTTATTCTACCACTTGCAGCCATAGGCTTTTCAGGTAATGTGATTCCGGGTATCCCCC
>CAYRWC010000234.1:0-4824 GCA_964427795.1 uncultured Oscillospiraceae bacterium
CACATGAAATATATATTTGTAACCGGAGGAGTCGTTTCGGGATTGGGAAAAGGAATTACGGCCGCGTCGCTGGGCCGGTTGCTGAAGGCCCGGGGCATCCGGGTGACCATGCAGAAATTCGACCCTTATCTGAATGTCGATCCGGGGACCATGAATCCTTACCAGCACGGCGAGGTGTATGTCACCGACGACGGCGCGGAAACCGATCTGGATCTGGGGCATTACGAGCGTTTTATCGACGAGAGTCTGTCGCAGAACAGCAATGTGACTTCCGGCCGGATCTACTGGTCCGTCATTCAGAAAGAACGCAAGGGCGACTACCAGGGCGGTACGGTTCAGGTCATTCCGCACATTACCAACGAAATCAAGGACCGGATTAAAAAAGGCAAAGCCGGGTATGATGTGGCGATTGTCGAGATCGGCGGCACGATCGGCGATATCGAGGGACTGCCGATTATCGAGGCGACCCGGCAATTTGCCGCCGAAGTCGGCCGCCAAAACTGCCTGTTCATTCACGTGACGCTGGTTCCTTATCTTGCCGCTTCTCACGAACAGAAAACGAAACCGACCCAGCACAGCGTCAAGGACTTGCTCAGTCTGGGCATCCAGCCGGACGTCATCGTCTGCCGTTCGGAGATTCCCATCAGCCGCGAGTTGAAAAGCAAAATCGCCTTATTCTGCAATGTTCCACAGGATTGTGTCATCGAAAATCTCGATCTGCCGCTTTTATATGCCGTGCCGCTTGCCCTGGAGAAAGAAGGGCTGGCCGAGATCGTCTGCCGCCGCTTCGGATTCCCGGCTGTCGAGCCGGATCTGAAGGCCTGGCGCGAGATGGTCGACGCGCTGATCAATCCCGAACATAAGGTTCAGATAGCCCTGGTCGGCAAGTATGCCGCGCTGCACGACTCTTATTTGAGCATCGTCGAATCCCTGACTCACGGCGGCGCCGGCATCCGGGGCCGGGTGGAAATCAAATGGATCGATGCCGACGATGTGACGGAAGAAACGGTCGATTCCTGCTTGTCCGATGTCGACGGCATCTTGGTTCCGGGCGGCTTCGGCACCCGGGGCATCGAAGGGAAGATCCTGGCCGCTCAGTACGCCCGGGAACATAAAGTGCCCTATTTTGGCATCTGCCTGGGCATGCAGATCGCCATTATCGAATTTGCCCGCCATGTTCTGGGCTTTCAAGATGCGCATAGCGCGGAATTCCAGCCGCAGACCCGCTATCCGGTCATCGACCTGATGCCGGAACAGATGGATATCGATCAGATGGGCGGCACCATGCGTCTGGGGCAGTACCCCTGCGTGCTGAACGAACAGTCGAAGGCCTATTCCGTATATCAGGAAAGCCTGATCCATGAGCGCCACCGTCACCGTTATGAGGTCAATAACGACTTCCGCGACGCGCTGACCGCCGGCGGCATGTTGATCAGCGGCACATCGCCGGACAATCGGATCGTCGAGATGATGGAACTGCCCGATCATCCCTGGTTTGTCGGCTGCCAATTCCATCCGGAATTTAAGTCGCGGCCCAACCGGCCGCACCCGTTGTTTGCCGGTTTTGTCAAGGCGGCGCATGAATACCGCAAGCTCCGCTTCAGCCGGTAGAATCCGTTAAACAGCAAAGCCGGAGCCGCTTACGCGGCTTCGGTTTTGTTTTGGTCATTGTTCCAAATCAACTGCGCTAAATTGGTAAATTTGGCGAATTTTTTTTTAATACATTGCCATATCCTTGTAATATATGGTATAGTTATGCCAAATTGGCCAATTTAAAAAGATAGGTCCACAGTTGCAAAACACTGCGGATTGCTATTGAACAACTCACCTTAATTCTGTATTTTGTGTGTATCAGAAAGAAGGAATTTGCGAATGCTTTGGCCGATTTTCTCCATTATTGTGTCGATTCTTGCTTTCGGCGTGGCCGCGTATTTTTACCATTGGGTAAACGCCTTGCCGACAGCAGAGGGCAATATTGCCGAAATTGGCGGCTTGATTCGCGCCGGCGCCTATACTTTTTTGAAAACCGAGTATAAAATGCTGGCTCGTTTTGCCGCTGTTGTTGTTGTTTTGATTATCCTCTTTTTCCCGACGCCGATCTGGAAAGGCGAACCGCTGGAAAATGTCATGATGGCATTAGCCTATGTCATGGGTTCTGTCCTTTCGGCATTAGCCGGCTGGGTCGGCATCAGCGTTTCGACGATCGCCAATGTCAAAGCGGCCAGCGCTGCCCGCAAAGGTTTGGCTCCGTCATTTATGGCCGGCTTCCGCGGCGGCGCCGTCATGGGCATGGCTGTTGTCGGCACCAGTTTGCTGGGCGCAGCCGTCTTGCATATGGCTTTCCCTGAGGATCCGGAAGTTGTCCTGGCGTTCAGCTTTGGCGCCAGCTCCCTGGCTTTGTTTGCTAAAGCCGGCGGCGGCATCTTCACGAAGACCGCGGATATTTCCGCCGATCTGGTTGGCAAGGTCGAATTGGACATCCCTGAAGACGACCCGCGCAATCCGGCTGTTATCGCCGATAACGTCGGCGATAATGTCGGCGATGTCGCCGGCATGGGCGCCGATTTGTTCGATTCACAGATCGCTGCTTTGGCGGCAGCCATTATCCTGGCTATCCCCATGAAGCAAGTCGATATCATCTTCTGTTTTGGCGGCATCGGCCTCCTGGCCTCGATCATCGGCGTCCTGATCGCCCGTGTCGGTGAGAAGGGAAATCCCGGCAAAGCCCTGAACAGAGGCACTTATTTGACCAATTTGATTTTCTTTGCCCTGACCCTGGCCGCGACCCTGATCTTTAAATTCGACATCCACCTCTGGCTGGCAACGGCTATCGGCATGCTGGCCGGTGTAATCATCGGCTTTACATCTGAATTGTTTACCTCCGATAACGGCAAACCGGTCGAGAATGTAGCCCGCGCTTGCCAAAGTGGTCCGGCTTTCACGATCCTCAGCGGCTTCTCATATGGCCTCCTGAGTTCATTCCCGGCCATCATCGGCATTGCCGGCGCGTCTCTGGCTGCTTATAAAGTCTGCCAGCCGCTGGGCGCCGATTATTCCTTGTTGGGCATCAGCCTGGCTGCTATCGGTATGCTGGCTGTCGTCGGCATGATCATATCCAATGACGCCTACGGCCCGATCGTCGACAACGCCCGCGGATTAGCCGAAATGGGCAAACTCGGTGACAAAGTCCTGGAAATCACCGATGATCTCGACGCTGCCGGCAATACGGCAAAAGCAATTACCAAAGGCTTCGCCATCGGCGCCGCCGGCTTGACGGTTATCGCTTTGCTGGCCGCTTATCAGGAGATCCTGCAAAAAGCCGGCGAAACGAATCTCGCGTTCGACATTCTGGATCCACTGGTCTTCTTCGGCTTGATGGTCGGCATCGCGGTTCCGGCGGTTTTCTCAGCCATGCTGATCATGGGCGTCGATCGCAATGCCCAGCGCATGGTCGGTGAAATCCACCGTCAGTTCGACACGATTCCCGGCCTGAAGGAAGGCAAGGAAGGCGTCAAACCGGATTACAACAAGTGTATCGATATTGCAACCATCGGCGCGCTTAAAGAACTGATTCCGGCCGGCCTGATGGCTATCCTGGTCACTTTGGCCGTCGGTTTTATCGGCGGCGTTCATGCCATAGGCGGCTTCCTGGCCGGCAATATTACCTCCGGTCTGCTGCTGGCTCTGCTGATGTCCAATGCCGGCGGCATGTGGGATAACGCCAAGAAGTACATTGAGTCCGGCCACTTCGGCGGCAAGGGTTCACTGGCTCACAAAGCGGCCGTCATCGGCGATACCGTCGGCGATCCGTTCAAAGATACCGCCGGTCCGTCCCTGAATACCCAGATCACCGTCGTGTCTCTGGTTTCATCGCTGTCCGCGTCGTTATTCCTGGCTTTCTCGCTGTTCCATTGATCAGCGCCAATCCCGGATCGATAATATTTATCTAACGAGCAACATGAAAATCCGCCCCGGTTTTCCGGGGCGGATCAGGGATCAAACACCCGGATAAAAATACGGCATAACTGATTTTCATATCGGTTATGCCGTTTTCTATGCCGTATAAAAATCATTGGCCAATAAATCTCATAAAAGCGCCGCAGAAAACGCTGTCGATCTGTTCCTGCGCTAAACCCAGCTTCTCATAAATAGCCAGATCGCGCCCGATCCAGTCCATGGCGTACTGCGTGCTGTACTGCGACGCGATGTTATCCACGCCGAACATAACATTGGCAGTCCTGTCGTATCCGATGAAAAAAATCTTCTTAAGGGCGTCTTCGCGATATATGGGCGGAGTGCCGGGCGTGACATCGATATACATCTCCGCGATCTGATCACCGAGAGCCGATTTCAACGTGTTCCATTTCCCGAAAACAGCCATCAGCTCATCGCACCAGGGCCATGAAATATGTGCCATGGCGAACTTGAGGCCGGGTATGAAGAGCAGCGGCTCAAAACCGACCGGCCGGTTATACTGCGAGTCGGCAGCATTGCCGTACAAAATGCCGGAATGGAAGAGAATGGGTTTGTTTTTAGCGGCAATGTACGTCCAAACCTGCATGGGTCTGCCGTCGCCCGGGTAAAAGCTGTTGCAAATAACTTTGAATCCGACGACGCCGCGCTCTATGGCCATATCGACTTGCTCAAGAGCCGTCGGTTCCATCGGATCGATCCAGTAAAACGGATAAAGGCCGGGATCCTGGTTTGTCGTAGCGAAAAGAAGGTCCAGGCGTTCCTGGGTGCTCTTCACCTTTTCACCTTTACCGATGAAAGAATTCGGATGATCACTCAGAACCGCCGCTCCGGCAAGCCCCGCCGCGTGGA